>JAOTWK010000288.1 GCA_029862935.1 Gemmatimonadota bacterium
CTCGGTGCACGATCCGGTCGCATCGGGAGACGAAAACCAGTCGGATGTGCGCGGGGCGGTCGAGGCGGCGCAGCAGCTCGCGATCTTCCTGCAGGAGACGCATGGTTGACGACATCGAGGTGATGACCGCGGAGCTGGTTGCCAATCCGGGAAGTCTCATCTTCTTGGAACTCGGTGAGACATTGCGCCGTCGGGGGCAACTCGAGTCTGCGGTGCGCGTGGCCCTCACGGGGCTGGAACACTATCCCTCGCTGCTGGACGCGCATGACCTCTACGCCCGGATCCTCTCGGATGTCGGCGATCACCAGCGCGCTCGCCAAGTCTGGACGCAAGTCCTGCACGGGAATCGACGCCACCTCGGAGCGTTGAAGGGGCTGGCATTCCTCTGTTTCTGGTCGGGTGATGCGGACGGTGCGCTCGACCACCTCGAAACGGCGCTCGCCGTGAATCCAGCGGATCAATCGATCGTGCAGGCGTTGCAGACGGTGCGAGCAATGGAACCGCACAGCATGGCGGATGCCCCGACGCCATCTGCCGAACCGGTGTTCGCCGGACTCGATGGTGCGGAGCGGGGGATTCTGCTGGTCGACGACCGAGGTCGCGTGCTGGGTGGGCGACTCGAGGGAGCTGAAGGCGCCGACGTGTCCGAGCACGCCGCGGCGTATCTGGCTGGTGCCGCACAAGAGGCTACGCGGACGGCCCGGATGTTGGACATGGGAGCTTGGCATTGGGTGGTGGCTGAGAGTGAGGCCGGGAACATCCACGCCAGTGCGCCGGCGGCAGGAAGCCTGTTGTTGATCGTCCGGGATCGAGGGGTGCCGGCTGGGCGCCTCACGATGCTCGCCGAGCGGGCCGGCCATACGGCGCGCAAGTGGCTCGATGGGCAGCAGCTATGAGTGAACGGTTCCGAGGCGTACTCGAGCGGATGACACGCATTGGCGGTGTGCGAGGTGCCCTCGTGGTGACGGCCGACGACGGTCTCGTGGTGGCGGACGCCCTGATGGAAGGGATTCGAGGGAACGCGGTGGCGGCGCTCGCGGCGAACCTGATGAAGCGGTTCAACCGGGTGTCCAATGCTGCGACCGTGGGCGGACTGCGGTTCCTGCACCTTCAGGCCGACGGTGGGACGTTGATTATCGTTCCGGCCCCGACCGGCGTCTTGGTCGTCACGATTGGCGGACCGGAGATGAACGTGGGTCTTGCGCGCCTGGAGATGCTGCGTGCGATCGAGGTCGTCGAGTGAGCGAGACGAGGGTCGTCGAGGCGTGGACGCAGAAGCCGCTCGAGGACTTCGTCACTGAGACGGGGGCGCGGCTTACGCTGATCATGACGCCCGCGGGTCAGGTGCTGGCCCAGTACGGGTTCACGCGCGCGGTCGACGTGATGGCTGCTGCGGCACTTGGAGCAGCGATCTTTTCGTCGACCATGGAAATCGCCCGGCTGCTCCGGGAGCGGGAATTCGAGGCTTTGAGCCATCAGGGGGCGCGGCATGGAGTGTTCTTGGGCAGTTTCGAGACGCGGCGAGGCCGCCTCTTAGCGCTCGTCGTGTATGGATCGGATGCGACTCTTGGGTTGGTGCAGTTATTCTTTGAGGAACTCGTTGCGGGGTTGGCCGCCGCCTCGCCCGAACATGTGGAGCGACGACCGGTGTTAGCGGCAGATTTCGAGCGGGAATTGAATCAGAGCTTGTCCAGTCTTTTTGGACGGTGAGCGGTGTCCCTCGTAAACTTCACGACGAACGAGATCACGTGTAAGATGGTCTACTACGGACCGGGGAGGTCCGGCAAGACCACGAACCTGCAGTACATCTTCGGACAGGTTCCGGACGAGCGTCGAGGGCGCATGGTGTCGCTGGCCACCGAGACGGAGCGGACCCTGTTCTTCGATTTCTTGCCGCTGGAGCTCGGAAGCATCTCCGGGTTCACGACCCGGTTCCATCTGTACACCGTTCCTGGCCAGGTCTACTACAACTCCACGCGCAAACTGGTGCTCCAGGGCGCGGACGGGGTCATCTTTGTCGCGGACAGTCAGGCGCGCCAGCTCGACGAGAACATCGCGAGCCTCCAGAACCTCCAGGCCAACCTGATCGAGCTCGAAGAGGATGCCCGCTCGATGCCGCTCGTGTTCCAGTACAACAAGCAAGACCTGCCGAGCGATCTCATCCTGACACCAGCCGAGCTCGACGACGCCCTCAACTTCTGGGGCGTTCCGAGCTTTCCGTCTGACGCGTTGCGCGGCGTGGGGGTCTTCGAGACACTCAAGGCGGTGTCCGAGCTCGTGTTGCGGAAGCTCAGCGAAGAGGCACCCCTGTGACCGAGGCACTGAATCCGCGCTTCACGTTCGACGCGTTTCTCGTCGGGGCGGCGAACCGGCTTGCCGTGACCGCCGCCCGGACCGTGAGCGAATCTCCCGGGACGGCCTACAACCCGTTGTTCATCCACGGGGAGAGCGGCCTTGGGAAGACGCACCTGCTCATGGCGATTGGGCAGCGGGCGCGGCAGCTGCAAGCCGACGTGGAAGTCGAGTACGTCACGCTCGAGCAGTTCGCGGAGCTGCATGCGGCGGCAGTTGCAGCAGGCCAGAGCGACGCGTTGCGCGGCCGCTTCGAGCGCGTCGACGTGCTGCTCATCGACGATGTCCAGTTCCTCACGAGCCGCCCTGAGCTGCAGGTGGAGCTGTCGCAGATCATTGATCAGCTGCAGTCGGTCAACAAGCAGGTGGTGCTAACCAGCGATCGGCCGCCCAGTGAGATCCCAGCCCTCGACGATCAGCTGCGTCTGCGGTTCGACGGGGGGCTCGTCGTTGACGTCGACATGCCCGACATCGAGACATGCCTCGCCATCGTCAAGCGACGTGCCCACGAGCGCGGCGTCGAGCTCGATGCGGCCGTGCTCGAAGCCGTCGCGGGCTTCGACGTACAGAACGTGCGTGAGCTCTTGGGGCTGCTGAATCGACTCGTCGCGTACCAGGCCCTGAGCGAGACACCGCTCACCGCGGACGCGGCGCACCAGCTCCTTGCTGGTGAGGTGCCCAAGGGCCCACTCGCGATCACCGGCGCGGGGTTGGGGATTCCAGGATCGGGTGATCAGTTCGGCGATTTCCTTTCGGGTATCAGCCATACGGTGCAGGAGCAGGTGGAAGCCTGGCGAGCTCGGGTCGCCGATGCGATTACCCGTTGGGGAGGAGAGGGATACCGCACGGGCCGGCTGGAGCGGTTGCTGACCCAGGACGTTCCGTCTGGGGTGGAGCGCACCATCAGGGACTTCGAGCGAGACATCGATCGCCTGCGGTCGTTCCAGCGGGCAATGGCGCGCGTCGATCCCAGTCGGGTGAGTGATTCGGTGTTCTACGACCCGGATCGCATTCGCGAGGCGGATGAGCTGGTGCAGTTGTGCCTCAAAGAGGGTCGCCCGCCGCCAGGACCGTCGGAAGCCTGGACCCTCGACGCGGTGTTGGAAGGGGAATGCAACAAGGTTGCGCTCAGTGCCGCCAACGCGGTGATTGCTTCCCCTGGGAAGGCCTATAACCCGCTGGTGCTGGTGGGACGGTTGGGCGTGGGCAAGACGCACCTGCTCCATGCAATCGGCAATCAGCTGGCCGGAGCATCCCGGTCCCGTATCGCGTGTCTGAGCGCACAGCAGTTCGTAGACGAACTGCTTGACGCCATAGACGGAGATCGTGTGGAGACCTGGCGCAAGCGGTATCGCGGCGTTACGGCGCTGCTGCTGGACGACGTGCACAATCTGGCGGGGAAGGAACGCTCTCAAGAAGAGCTGTTTCACCTGTTCAGTGCGTTGTCTCAGGATCAGCGCCAGCTGATCTTCACCATGCCGGTCGTGCCAGGTGAGGTCAGAGGACTCGACGATCGACTGGTGTCGCGGTTGGAGGGTGGACTCGTCGCGTCGCTTGATCCTCCCGATCGAGAGCTCCGTCGCACCTTGGTGCGGAGCAGGCTCGAGGCGAAGTACCACGAGGTGTATGACAGCGTCGTCGACTATCTGGCGGACCGCCCTGCCGACTCGATCCGGGCGGTACACAGCCTCGTGCAACGCGTGGTCCGCGCGGCGCAGGCGGAAGACCGAGAACCCGACTTGGCGTTCGTGAGCGCCTTGATGGAAGGCGCGATCGGCGCGGCGCAGCGCCAATCACGAGACGTGCGGACAAGCGGCGTGTTGACCTCGCCGCTCGGGGGCCTGAGGAGCTACGAGAAGGTGGTGTGGGATTGGCCGGAGCCCGGTGATCGCATGATCGAGGAACTCACGTGATGGCCATCAAGGGCAGTTTGAAAGAGGCGTCGCTTGCCGACGTGCTCCAGCTACTCGCCCTCGGGCAGAAGACTGGCTGTCTGACGGTGACCGACCGGATGAACCTCGGCTACATCTACTTCGAACGTGGCCACATCGTATACGCTTCGGTCGTGAACCGCCGAGATCGGTTGGGTGACATCTTGCTCAAGAACGGCCGGATTTCCAGCGAGCAACTTGGCGCCGCCGTCGAGGAACAGGCGAGGCACCGCGACAAACGGTTGGGCGAGATCCTCATCATGCGAGGCGCCATCAGCCAAGCCGACCTCGAGCACTACATCCAGGTACAGATCGAAGAGGCGGTCTACTACCTGTTCACGTGGACGCGTGGGCACTTCACCTTCGAGACCGACATTCTGCCTGGAGAGCAGGACTTCCTCGTCACCATCAATCCGGAGTCGCTGCTACTCGAAGGAGCGCGACGCGTCGACGAGTGGAGCCTCATCGAGAAGAAGATCCCTTCGCTCGAGATCATATTCGCGGTGGATCAGACCCACGTCGAGGCGTCGCAAGTGAGCTTCACCAAGGAACAAGAGCGACTGCTTCCCTTGATTGATGGGAAGCGCGATGTGGCGCAACTCGTGGAGGATTCTGGCCTCGTCGAGTTCGAGGTGGGGAAGGCGATCTACGGTTTGGTGACGGCGGGGTTTGCACATCGGATCGGGAAGAGCCAAGCGCGCCGCGCGTCGGCGGTTGGGGAGGCGCGAGCCGACGAGCACCGTAATCTCGGCGTCGCCTTCTAC
>JAOTWK010000289.1 GCA_029862935.1 Gemmatimonadota bacterium
GAGTGCGCTGCTCGGGAGCAGCAGGCCGGCCATGAGGGCTACGGCGAGAGCCATTCGCCAACGCATATCCCTATCCTCCACGTCAGAGGGTCAGTTGCATTCCTTCAGCGGCGGCGATCACCTCGAAGTGGTGACCGCTCTGCTCCGCGTGCGATCGGGCTGCCGCAAGCAGGTGATCCATCGCATCGTCGGCACGCTCCGGACGGTGATGAAACAACATCAGTCGCCCGACCTGTGCCTGGGCCGCGAGGGTGACGGCCTCGGAGTAGCACGAGTGCCCCCATCCTCGGTGTCGCTCGATGTCGTCCGGCGTATACATGGCGTCATGAATCAACAGGTCTACCCCCCCGATGAAATCCGTCAGCTGTGAGCGCCAGCCCGCGCCGACCTCGTAGTCGCCCCCCGGACCCAACTCGTTGTCCATGATGTACGCGACCGTCGCGCCTCCGTGGACCGGTGTCAAACGATACCCCAGCGTGTTCCCAGGGTGCCGCAATCGGATGGCGTCGACGACAAATCCGTCGACATCGAACCGACCCGGCTGCACGTGCTCGACCGCCAGATCTGCCGCAGAGCGGTGGAGCGGCACCGGGAACACGACGGGGTGCATCTGCTGCTGCAAGATCACCTCGAGATCGACTTCGCCTTGCCTGGCCCCCCACACGCGGACGATGTTCCCTTCGGCAAACACCGGGCTGAAGAACGGGAATCCCTGGATGTGGTCCCAGTGCGTGTGGGTCAGTAACACATCCATCTGCAGTGGGCTCTCGTCGCGCCCCATCAACACGTTGCCCAAGACGCGGATCCCGGACCCGGCGTCGAGCACCAGCAGGCGCGACCCCGCGGCTTCACTCAGTTCGATACTGATGCAAGACGTATTCCCGCCGTACCGCGCCGTTTGCGGCCCCGGTGTCGGAATCGACCCCCGGCTTCCCCATACCGTCAGCGTGGACGTCACTGGCACGTCTCGACCTCCCATCCATCTAAGCTAGGGATGCAGGGAAGGTCAGATCCAGGTGGGATGTCACAGGTGGGTGGTGACATCGCTCACCTACATCCCGGCCAGTTTCTCGAGTTGATCGCGACCGAGAATCTCAATGCGCTGCCGCGTCACCTGGATCAGTCCCTGGTCCACGAATTCCCGCATGGCGCGGGAGACGGTTTCCCGACTGGAGCCGATCATCTGCGCGATCGTATGGTGGGTCACCTTGCGCGGAATGTGCTGTCCGTCGTGCTCGTTGGCGAAGCCCAGCAGCAGCCGCGCGACGCGTCCATTGACGTCCAGCAGTATCAATCCACCGATCTTCTCGTCTGCCTCACGCAGACGATAGGACATGGCTTGAAGCAGCCCGAGCGCGATGTGCGGCGATTCTTCGAGGCACGCGCGAAAATCGTCACGCCGGAGGACCAACAGACTGGACTTCTGCGTCGCGATCACATGGGCGGATCTCGGCCGATCGTCGATCAGTGCCATTTCGCCGAAGAAGTCTCCGTCTTTGAGAATCGACAGAATCACTTCCCGCCCTTCGTCACCGACAAGCACGACCTTGACCTGGCCGCGCAGGACCACGTACAGCGCGTCACCAGGATCATCCTCGAACAGGATGATACTGTTCTTGGGGTAGCTCTTCTCCCGGACTGCTCCCGCGATGCGCGCCAACTCCCGGTCGCCGAGTTGACTGAACAACGGCACCTGCCGAAGACGCTCCGCGACGGGAGGAATGGCTTCTGAAGACGATCCCGTCATGGTGAGGCCAAGCTTATGTACCCGCTTTGGGCCTGTCAATCGAGAATGGTACCTCGGGTTGCTCCCAAGTCCCTGCCATCATTATATTTTCGCCTCTCCGGACCGAAGCGGTCCGGACTTCAGTCGGTGCAGGGGAGACAGAGTGAAAACTGGAATCCATCCAAAATACCAGCGGACCGTCGTGCAGTGCGCGTGCGGGAACACCTTCGAGACGCGTTCCACGACTTCATCGATCCACGTGGAGATCTGCGCGCGTTGCCACCCGTTCTTCACGGGCAAGCAGAAGCTGGTGGATACTGCCGGCAGAGTCGAGCGATTCCGCCTGCGCTACGCCAGCCCCGCCGAGCCGTCCGGGGAGTAACGACGCATGGAAGCGCGGCTCCAGGCCGCGCTCGCCCGCGCGGCCGAAATCGAACAGCAGCTCGCCGATCCAGCCACTGCCCGCGACCCTGCCAAACTGAAGGCGCTGGGTCGGGAGCATGCGAGGCTCGACCGCATTCGGCGGCTCGCGACCGAGCGCGAGAAGCTGACGCACGAGCGCGAGCAAGCCGCTGAGCTCCTGACGGACCCGGATCCCCAGTTCCAAGAGCTGGCACGCGGTGATGTGGACCGCCTCGACACCAAGATCGGCGAACTTACAGCGGAACTCGAGGAGCTCCTGGTGCCGCGGGACCCCCTCGACGCCCGTGATACCATCGTCGAGGTGCGCGCGGGCACGGGGGGGGATGAGGCCGCGCTGTTTGCCGCCGATCTGCTGCGCATGTACACACGATTCGCGGAGCGGCGAGGCTGGAACGTCGAGATGGTGTCGATTTCGGAGGGGAATGTGGGCGGCGTGAAAGAGGCGATCTTCCGTGTGCGGGGAGATGGGGCTTTCGGGTCGCTGCGCTACGAGTCCGGCGTCCATCGGGTGCAACGGGTGCCGGCGACGGAGGCTCAGGGACGCATTCACACCTCCGCCGCCACCGTTGCCGTGCTCCCGGAGGCCGAGGAGGTCGACGTGGAGCTCGAGGAGAAAGATCTCAAGGTCGATGTCTTTCGCTCCTCCGGCCCCGGGGGACAGAGCGTCAACACGACCGACAGCGCCGTGCGCATCACCCACCTGCCGAGCGGCCTTGTGGTGCAGTGCCAAGACCAGAAGTCGCAGCTGCAGAACAAGCTTCGTGCACTCGAGGTGCTGCGGGCGCGCCTACTCGATCGGATGATCGCTCAGCAGGAAGCAGCGCGCGCACGTGAGCGTCGTGCGATGGTGGGAACGGGCGACCGCTCGGCCAAGATCCGGACGTACAACTTCCCGCAGAATCGGGTGACGGATCACCGGATCAGCCTCACCGTGCATCAGTTGGACGAGATCCTGGACGGCGAGATCGCTGAAATCGTTGACGCACTGCGGCATGCGAAGCGCGCAGAATTCGTCGAGGCCTGAAGTGTCCGACGCGAGCGCCCTGGGTGTCGTGCTCGACCGACAAGCCGCGCGTCTGGCCGATGCGGGTCTTCGCGAACCGCGCCGTCAGGCGGCCGCACTGTGGGCCTGGCTCCAGGACACGAGCGTCGGGGCCACGTGGTTGGCACGCGGCTCGATACCGGACCGCGATGCGACGCGGGAGTTGGCCGCCGCGGTCGATCGCCGAGTCGCCGGCGAGCCGCTGCCGTACGTGGTCGGCCGTGCCGGGTTCCGTACCCTCGAACTCGACGTCGATCGGCGTGTGCTGATCCCGCGACCGGAGACCGAGGGGTTGGTGGAACGGGTGCTGCGCTGGGCTCGCGCGCGTGGGCCAGGCGGGCGGGTGGCCGACATCGGGACGGGGAGCGGATGTATCGCGCTGTCCCTCGCCGTGGAAGGTGTGTTCGTCGAGATCGTCGCAACGGATGCCTCTACGAGGGCGCTCGAGGTGGCCCAGACGAACCGGCGCCATATCCAGCCGACTGTCCCGGTCGAGTTCCGTTCCGGAACGCTGCTCGAGCCGCTGGCGCGGGAGCAGTTCGACGTGATCGTCTCGAATCTGCCCTACCTGACGGAGCACGAGTTCGCCGAGCTCGAACCGAGCGTGCGCATGTTCGAGCCCAAGGGGGCGTTGGTCGGGGGGGAAGATGGGATGCTCTATCTGCGGATGCTGTTGGAGCGGGCCGCGACAAATCTCGTCGATCAGGGGCTGCTCGCCCTGGAGATCGACGCGCAGCGGGCGACTCACACGAGGGACGTGGCCCGCGATCTCGGTTGGACCACCTGTTGGCTTGAACGCGATGTGTTCGGGCGCCTGCGATATCTTCTTGCGACCAAGGAGTCGACACTGTGATCGAAGAGAAGGCACAAGAGCTCGGTCGATTGATCGGGCAAGGCGAGGAGTTTCGCGCGTTGCAACGGGCCCGGGAGGGAATGGCCGACCACAAGGATCTGGATGGCCGGCTGCAGCAGCTCGACAAGCTTGCCGGGCAGCTGGAGCAGCGTCTGGCAGCGGGTGAACAGCCGGAGCAAGGCGATCAGGCCGAATACGAGCGCCTGCTCGGTGAGATCCAGGGCGACGCGCGCTATCAGCAGCTCGTGGCGGCGCAATCGAACTTCGACAAGCTGATGTTGCGGGTGCAGGAACAGATCATGGAGGGGATGCGCAAAGGGGCGGACAGTCGCATCATCACGCTGGGGTAACGTGGCTGCCGTGAGTGGACTCTTTGTGGCCGTCGAGGGCCCGGAAGGAGCGGGCAAGACCACGCTGGTCCAGCGGTTGGCCGACCGGCTCCGGGCGGCTGGCCGCGAAGTGGTTGAAGTGCGGGAGCCGGGTGGGACGCCCACTGCCGAAGCCGCGCGCGGACTCGTGCTGGATCCCGACAAGGACTGGACAGCCCCGGCGGAGTTGTTCCTGTATCTCGCGGCGCGCTCGGAGCTGGTAGAACGAATCTTGCGGCCTACACTGGAGCGTGGAGAGGCGGTGGTGCTCAGCGATCGGTACGACCTGTCCACAGAGGCCTACCAGATTGCCGGACGTGGGCTGCCGCGTGAGGACGTGCTTGCGGCGAATCGCTTGGCAACGGGTGGGCTTCGTCCAGATCTTACATTTGTACTGGACGTGCCGCCCGAAACCGGACGCCAGCGCCAGCGCGCGGCTGGCAAAACACCGGATCGGATGGAACAGGCTGCGGCGGCCATGCACGAGCGGGTCGCGCGGGCGTTTCGGGAGGCCCGGGGGCCTGGGGTCGTCCACTTGGATGGGACCCGTTCGGCCGAAGAACTGGAAACGGACGCGTGGCAGCTTCTGGAGGCGCGTCTCGACGGAACAGACTAGACTACACG
>JAOTWK010000291.1 GCA_029862935.1 Gemmatimonadota bacterium
GGCTCCGTCACCCCCGGGGTGGGGCGCGTGGCCGTGTGCACGTCCTGATAGCGCATTCCCGCAACGAGCGTGGCGTGGTGAGCCAGATTCATCTCTGCCTGCACGAACGCGCCCGAGCTGCGAAACGTCGCGGTCGGGACACGGGGCGTGGTCCGATCCGTCACCGTCGGTGGACCAACGATCGTCACCGTCGTCCGAGTGGAGTCCGTACCCTCGGCACGATCCCGGAAGAGATCGACCCCGTACGTGAGCACGTGGCCGCCGCCAAGCACGCGCTGTGCCTCGATCCTGAAGCCGTAGGTATCGAGGTCCGTGAAGCTCCGACTCTCGACCAACACGCCGGCTCCGGGCGGGGCCGTCGGACCAAGCGTCGAAAACACGTTGGTATCGAACTGGCGGTCGTTCTGTTGCCAGTATGCGGCCACCGCGAGCCGATCGAGGACGAGGAGATCGAGATTCGTCCCTTGATACCGCGCCGTCGAGCGCGTGAAACGTTGCGTTGGGAAGAGCAGTTGCACGCTTGGCAGGCCGTCTCCCAGCACCGCCGGGTCGACAAACCCGAAGCCCGCATCGTTGGCCCAGTAGCGCTCGTGTTTCGCGTACAGCTCGTGTTGGGGCGCGACCTGGTAGGCCACGGTGACGGCACCGGAATGATCCTGCACGCCCGTATCCTCTACTCGGGTCGTACTGTCGAGCGTCACCGTCCCGAAGGTCCCTCCGGGAGCCGAGTAGGAATCGGCGCGTCGGTAGCTCCCCGCCAAGCGAACGGCCAGGGGACCAAGTCGGGCGGTCATACTGCCCGATGGGTTTACCTGGCGATCGACCGAGCGGTACCGGACACCGACGTGGGTACGGATCGGCGCCTCGGCCGTGGCCGCGCCGGGTGTGAGCTCGATCAGGTTCACCACCCCGCCCACGGCGTCCGACCCGTACAGTACCGAGGCGGCGCCCCGCACCACCTCGATCCGCTCGATGTCGGCGGGGTCGACCAGCGCGGGGGTCTCGCCGGAATCCTGACGGCGTCGGGTGTTGTTGAGCCGGAGCCCGTCGGCAAGGAGCAGAATCCGTTGACCGAGCAAACCGCGGATGGCCGGTCGGCGCTGGTTGGCTCCCACGCCCTCGACGTCCAGTCCCGGGACGTCGCGGAACAGATCAACGACCCCGCTCGTCGACTGCGTCATGATGGCGTTCCGCCCCAGGACAAACACGGAGAACGGGGTGCCAAAGGTCGTGCGGACAGTCCGGGTCGCCGTAACGTTCAGCGGGGGTAGCCGATAGAGGGGACGACCGTCCATCACGTCCGCTCGGCCTGCGAGCGCCGCACCCGCTCCGTACTCGATCCAGCGGGCCACACCGACCGGGAACAGATCCGGTGGCGGACCGGCAACACGGAGGGTATCGCGACCGGGCAGGCCCTCGAGTAGGGCGATGAACCCTTCGACGTCGACGTGCGGCATCGGGACCACCACCGCGGTCCGCGCCCCGCGGCGCGCCAAGGCATCGAGAGCGTTCCCCCATTCGCGGGTGGCGGCGTCTCCTGTCCCCAGGAACACCAGTCCCACCGGTCCCGGCGCCCAGCGGACTTCGGCCACGGCGTCGCGCAGCGCGGCGTTCCACTGCTCCGCTCCTTGGGGCGCGGCAACGAGCAAGCCCGTCTGAGCGATGGCCGATCCCGGAACCACGCACGCGGCGAGCAGCGCGAAACCCGCGGCCCGGTTCCACGCAACGGCCCGGGGCACGACGGCGGTCACCTGCGTGCGGTGGCGGGTATGGGTGACGGTTGGATGGCTTGAGGAAAAACGGCTCCCGGCCCGCGAGCCGGCCGGGAGCCCAGACGGGACCATCTCAGGCGAGGCCCAGCCGGCTCGCGATATGGCTCCGAACCGACGCCGTGACGACGCCGCGTTGTTCCAGGTCTTGGAGAGTGGAGAGAATTTCCGGCCTCTCCGCCACGAGCTTCCGCTCGCGGAGCTCGGTAATCATGCGGGCCAGCCGCTGGTCGTACTCGCCGTGCTCCAGCTCTCCCTTCCGCATCGCGTCGTGCAGCCCCTCCAACTTCTTCACCAAATGATCGAGCGTGATCGCTTCGCCCATGCGTATCCTCCACAGCCTGTGGTGGTGAGGTTAATCGTTTCTCCTGCGGCGTCGATCGCTACGTCTTCACTGGGCATCGCGATCGATCGCGACGCTCTTCCGTCCGTCCGGATAGGCGCTGCCGTCCCATTGCTCATGATGGCTGCGAACATACTGCCGACCGGCCCCAAAATGCGACAGGAGTGCGAGAATCCGAAATCCCACGAGCACCTGATCCCGGACGTGGTGCTGCTCCTCAAGCGTCAACGGTCCCTGCTTGCGCAACACCTCGTCACGCATCCTGACTTTGCCAGGATCGAGCGGTTGATCCGCCTGTGAGCGCACTGCCCTAACAATACCGATCCGCAGTGGAGAAGGCCACCGAGCAGCGCGCCCTCCTGGGAACTCCCGTGCCGGAGGTAGCAACGAACACGGGCCGCCGAAGCGACCCGTGCCGTTTGGGGAGATGACCGCCGAGGCGGTCTGGGT
This sequence comes from Gemmatimonadota bacterium, assembly GCA_029862935.1. The sequence goes on from JAOTWK010000291.1 coordinate 2,563, forward strand.
GTGGCTACCTGCCACGCCCCGTGGCCACGAACGGTGCTGACCGGCCCGTCATGCGGCCACGGCGCCGGGTATCTCGACCGCCACCGGAGTTCGCACATTCCATCGGTACCCCAGCCAAATCAGGATGAGGCCGATGAGCTCCGTGACGTAGAGAACCTCGACGTGTCCGAAGCGTGTCGCCGTCCCGCCAATGCCCGGCAGCAGCGCGCCGACGGCAATGAGCACGTTCCCGACATAGCGGTGGTGCATGGCGGGGTTCCGCCGAAAGCGGAGCGCCGAATACACGGCACCACCGATCAGAAAGATCGCTGCATAGGTGTTCACCAGGGGGCTGAACGCGCGAACCCAGGTCCATTCCATCACCCGTCCCGACAGCCGGTGCGGCTCCACCAGCGCGAAGTCGATGGGAGACACCATGACGAATACGGCGGCGACCGACACCCAGAGCAGGAGGGCTACGGCCAACCGGTTGGCCACCGGACGCCGCATGAGCAGGTACACGGTGCCCTGAGCGAGCGGAGCGCCCCCGAGGAGCGCCCCCGAGATGTACCAGGTCCGAAAGAGTGGCGCGCTCCAGCCGAACAGAGTGACCGACGCCTCCGTGGCCGTTCCCACCCCGTAAAGCAGGATACCGATGCCCCACCAGAGGAGGTGCGGGCCGCTGCGGCGGACCCGATACCGACGCAGAATCACGTATGCGAACCCGACCGCGATGAACGTGGTGACGATCGGGATGTAGTGAGTCAGCTCCCTCACGAGAACCTCACTCGTCGGGTTCACGTCGTGGCCACCATCAGAACGCCATGTCCCACGTCAGCGTCACACCGCGCCGTGCCTCGGGACGGAAGAACCCTGCGTTGGCAAACTCGGCGTACAGCGCGTTAGTCAGGTTGGTCACGGCAAACCCGACCCGATGCGCGTGTGTGGCGCGTCGGAACACCGTCACCCCACCGCGAATCGAGTGAACGGTGAACGCCGGCAGGATCTCGCCGACGGGACTGGCGCCAAGCGGACCGGACAGCTCGGAGTCCTTCCGATCGCCGTTGAGCCGGAGGTCGTACTCCACCCAGAACCGATCACCCGGATCGCGATAGCCCAGGTCCGCCTGAAACTTGTTGCCGTACGAGTCGCCGATCGGGTTGTTCTCGTTCAGCACGTCTTTGGATCGGAGATACGAGAAGCTCCCGCCAACGGTGAACCCCACGGGCAGGGCGACATCGGCGGCCAACTCGAAGCCGTAGTATCGGAGGCGATCCACGTTGATGTTGGAGAACGTCGGAAGCCCATTCAGGCTGTCGCCGGTCGCGGCGATTCTGATTCCGTCTCGGATCTCGTTCAGGAACCCGAATGCCTCGAGATAGAGAATACGGTTCCGGTAGCGCGCGCCGAGGTCGAAGTTGTAACTCGTCTCGGGTTCGAGGTCGGAGTTCGGCACCTGGTAGGCCGCGCCCTCGGGAGTGAGCCCGTTGAAGAACTGCTCCACTAGGTTCGGGGCCCGGAACGCACGACCCACCGTGCCCACCAACATCACCTGCTCGGTGAGCCGATACAGGACGTTGGCCGCTCCGACCACGGCGTGGTGCGTCTCCGTGTTCAGTGGATCGGTCAGACCGGGCGTGGTCTCGGTGGCGGCACGAATGTACTGATAGCGTCCGCCCAAAATAGCCGACAACCGACCAGTGATCTGAACGTCGCCCTGGAGGAACGCGCCTGTATTGAGATATGAGGAATATGGGACCAACGGGACGTTCGCCACCGTCTGGCTCGGTGGCCCGAATCCGACCATGGTCGTGACCGAGCTGTCGCTGTTCTCGGAGTCGTCGCGGAACAGGTCGAGTCCGTACGTCAGCATCACCCGGCTCCCCGCGAGCTTGGTGGCCTCCACCCGGAACCCGTAAGTCGCAAGGTCGGCGTAGTTGAAGCTCTCCACTGCCACGCCGGCCCCCGGAGGGCCAAACGCCACAAAGACGTTGTTCGACAGCCGGCGCTCATTGTCCTGGTAGTACGCCGCCACGTCGATCCTGTCGGCCACCGGGAGATTCAGTTGGGTCGCCCGATACCCGGCCGTGTATTTCGTGAAGCTCTGGAATGGGTACAGGATCTGGATGAACGGCGCGCCCGGTGCATAGACCACGGGATCGACATATCCGAACCCGGCCGTGTCGGCGTGGTACCGCTCGAACTTCGCGTAGAGGTCCGCGGAGCCCGACACACGGTACCCCACAGATGTCTCGACGCTGTTGTCCCTGGTGCCCGTGTCGAACACCGTCGTGTTGGAATCCAGCGTGATGTTGCCGAACGTTCCGGCGGGAGACGTGTAGTCCTGCGCATCGCGGAACGATCCCCTGGCGCGGAACGACCATGCGCCGAACCGTGCGGCCAGCGATCCCTGCACCCGCTGCTGCTCGTCCTGCGTGCTGTATCGATAGCCGAGCGAGCCGTGCAGGCCCTCGAGCGTGGGCCGCG
>JAOTWK010000290.1 GCA_029862935.1 Gemmatimonadota bacterium
ACCAGTCTTCTTGAGGACCTGCTTCCGGGCAGACGAAAACACCAGCCGCCGGCCGAGAGGGTTGTCGTCGAGAGCGAAATCCCCCAGTCCGGCCCGACGTCGTTTCGGCTGCCACCCCGACGCCAGTCTCGCAGCCGCCTCCTCGGCAACCCTGTCGAGAATCGCCGGGTGCACGAGCTCGTCGACGATCCCGAGTCGATGAGCGCGCCGAGCCGGAACCTGCTTACCGGCCAGGATCAGATCGAGCGCCGCACGAACTCCGATGAGCCGGGGGAGACGCTGGCAACCACCCGCCGCAGGCAGAATGCCCAGCTGCACCTCTGGCAGCCCAATGACCGTCTTCGGATCGTCCGCGGCAATGCGGTAGGTGCAGGCGAGCGCGGTCTCCAACCCACCACCCAGACACGCCCCGTTGATCGCCGCCACCATCGGCTTGCCCAGCGTGGCGAACCGAGTCACCAGGGCCTGCCCTCCGCGTACGAGCGCGTGCGCCTCCCCTCGAGACGCGAGGCCCCCGAACTCATCGATGTCGGCGCCGGCGATGAATGACCCTGCTTTGCGGGAAATCAAGATCCCAGCCCGCACGTCCGGATCTGAGGCAAGTCGGTCGAGGACGCGCTCGAACTCCTCTCGCACGCTGCGCGTGATCTTGTTCACGGGCTCGGCGGGCAGGTCGAGCTCGAGCCACGCGATGCCTCGTTCGACACGAGCCGTCAGCGCCGCCGTCATCGGCGCTCCAAGACCATCGCGAAGCCCATCCCTCCCTGCGCACAGACCGAGATGAGCCCGAATTGGGCGTCGCGGCGTGTCATTTCGTTTGCGAGGGTGAGGGTGATCCGCGCACCCGTTGCCCCGAACGGATGGCCGAGCGCGATCGATCCTCCCATGACATTGAGCGTCTCCCAATCCACGGCACCGACCGCCTCGGCCTTGCCGAGTTTCTCCACCGCCCACTGCTTCGATTCGAGTGCCTGGATGTTCGACAACACTTGGGCAGCAAAGGCCTCATGCATCTCCACCAGCCCAAGATCTTCCCAGCCGATCCCGGCACGCTCGAGGGCCATTGGCACCGCGTACGCCGGACCCATGAGCAGTTGATCTCCCGGGTCGAGCGCCGCGACGGCATAGGACCGGATATAGGCAAGTGGCTCATGCCCCAACGCACGGGCCGTCTCCTCGGCCATGAGTACCACCGCAGCCGCACCATCGGTCAGAGGCGAGCTGTTGGCTGCCGTGACGCTCCCATACCGACGGTCGAACACCGGCTTCAGCTTGGCAACTTGCTCGATACTCGTATCGGGACGCACTCCATTGTCGCGGGTAATGGGCTCCGCATGCCCAGCGGCGAAGAACGGGGCGATCTCTGCAATGAGGCGACCGTCTTCTGTCGCGGCGTGCGCCAACCGATGACTCCGAACGGCAAATTCGTCCTGCGCCTGCCGGCTGATCCCATTGAGCTTGGCCATCTTCTCGGCCGACTCCCCCATTGACTCACCGGTGGACGGCTCGGCGATGGCCGGGCTCACCGGCACGAGGTCCTTCGGACGAAATCCCGACAACAGCTTCACCCGGTCATTGACCGTCTTAGCCTTGGAAAGACCCACCAGAATCTCGGAAAACCGCTTCGAGTGCAGGATGGGAATGTCCGAGAGGTTCTCCGCGCCACCGGCAATCACCACGTCCGCATGGCCCAGCCGGATCTGATCGTGACCCAATACGATTGCGCTATTCGACGACGCGCAGGCCCGGTTCACCGATGCTGCCGGAATGCTCGCGGGGAACTGCGGTAAGAGGCTGATCTCGCGCGCGATGTTGGGGACCAGGGGGCTTGCCACGACCTGGCCGAAGTACACCTCGTCCACTTCCGCGCCCCGGAGACCTGCCCGGTGCACGAGCTCCACTACCGTGTGGCGCGCAAGATCGACCGCCGACACGTCCTTGAGATCCGTGCCGGCCCGGCTGAAGGGTGAACGACAGCCCGCCACTACGGCGACCCGCCGCCCGTTCGCTGTCTGCGACATGATGACGGAAAGCTACTGAGACGGGGGAAAGCGGGCCAGCAGGATCGTCGGTGTTTACCAGCGCTCTTGTGGCAGCCTGTCCGCCCAGCGCATCATTCGGGCGGGCGGCGCGCGAGGACGCTCGCGATGGCTTTCGTGCGCCCGTCCAGAGTCTCCAGAACTTCGCGGGCCAGAACGATCTCGAAATGCCCGAGCAAGGTCCACAGCTCACCCGCTTTCAGGAGGTGCTCATCCGAGGTCGGCCCCCACCCCAACTCTCGTTGCTGCTCGAGGAACGTCTCGGCGAGGAAATAGCCACCGGGTTCGACGGCGTCGAGGAAGTCCGGAAGGCGGCGGCGATCCAGGTAGTTGAACTGCAACACGAAACCGTACGGGCCATCGGGGATCGGCTCACCGGACAGATCGGCCTGCATGAACTCGACGGCCACCTTCGCCTTCTGCGCCGCCCGTTCCGCTTCCTGCAACCGAGTCGCGTCGACGTCGACGGCTACGACCTTCGCACCCCGCTTTGCTGCCGCAATCGCATGAATTCCCTGGCCGCAGGCCACGTCGAGGACCCGCGCGTCTGGGTGGATAAGGCGCACATGCCACTGGAACCATGTGCTGGGGACGCTGCGGCCGCTGGCAGCTGACACGAAATGGACGCTCCTTTTTCCTACCTGACCCGGGCAGCCAACCTCGAAGCCATGGCTGCCGAACCCGTCGATCTCCTGGTCATCGGTGGCGGGATCACCGGTGCCGGGATTGCTCGAGACGCCTCGATGCGAGGCATCCGCACAGCGCTCGTCGAGATGGGGGACTTCGCGGCGGGCACGAGTTCCCGAAGCTCTCGTCTCGTCCATGGCGGATTGCGCTACCTCGAGCACCGGCACTTGAAGCTGGTCTTCGAGGCCTGCCGTGAGCGGAGAGCCCTTCTCCGGATCGCACCCCATCTCGTCTGGCCACGGTCGTTTCTCTTCCCGATTCACGAGGGTAGCCGGCTATCGATGTGGAAACTCGAAGCCGGGCTCGTGCTGTACGACCTCTTGGCCTTACTCAGGAATGTGCGTCTCCATCGGATGCTGAGCAAGCGAGCGCTCCTCCAGGCTGAGCCCGGCCTGCGCCCGAGAGGGCTCAAGGGCGGTGCTCGGTACTTCGACGCGCAGTGCGACGACGCGCGCCTTACCCTGGCCAACGTACGGGACGCCCATCGGCACCGGGCCATCGTCGCCAACTACGCGCGCGCGGAGCAGTTGGAACTCGCCGGGGGTCAAGTGGGAGGAGCCCGGATCACCGATCTCGTGACCGGGACCACGAGGCTCGTGCGGGCACGCGTCGTGGTGAACGCTGCAGGCCCATGGTCCGATGAGGTGCGACTCCCGGACGGAGGCGTCCCGGCCCTGCGCCGTACCAAAGGGGTCCACATCGTCGTGCCGAAACGGGCGCTCGGCAACCATGAAGCCATTACGTTCATTTCCCCCATCGACGGCCGGGTCATGTTCATCGTCCCGTGGGGGGAGCTCACGTACATCGGGACCACGGAATCGGAACTCGACGGTGGGCCTGGTGAGGTGCGTGCCAGTGGCGAGGACGTCATCTATGTGCTTCGGTCGGCAAACGCCCTGTTCCCGGATGCCCGACTTGGGCCGGAGGACGTTCTGGCGACGTGGGCAGGGGTCCGCCCGCTCGTGCGGCAGGACGACACCGCAGATCCCGCAGCCGTGTCCCGCGAACACGTGATAATCGAAAGCGAGAACGGGCTGCTGTCGATCGTCGGCGGCAAACTCACCACCTACCGCAGCATGGCGGCCGAAATGGTCGACCGCATTGCCCGCCAGCTTCACGAGCGGGACGGCAGGGCGGTGCCCGCACGGGCACCGACACACCGAGAGCCGCTGCCGGGTGGCGAATCGCGTGACCTCGACGTCGTCGCCACGGCAGCCATCACCGACGGGTTCTCCGAGGCCGTTGCCTTCCACCTGGCTCACACCTACGGGAGCGAGGCCCCTGCCGTCGCGCGCTTGGCCCTGTCGGAACCGAAGCTGAATGAGCCCGTCGTCCCTGGACACACGACACTCTGGGCAGAGCTTCTCCACGCCATGCGGCGCGAGATGGCCATCACACTTTCAGATCTCTTGATTCGGCGAACCCACCTCTTCTATGCGGCCCCCAAGGCAGTCCTCGAGATGGCTCCGATCATTGCCGATCTGGCCGTTCGGGAAATGGAATGGGATGGCGCCCGACGGGAGGCCGAACTCGCCGCCTATCGGTATGAAGTCGAGCGCGGCACCGCCTTCCGACACGAACTGACCGAGGCGGTCGACTGAATTAGAAGCTGCGCAGGTCGATGTCGTCGACGTCAGGGAGTGCCGATCCGTGGGCCCTGGCGTCACGGAATTCACGAGCCTTCCGATACTCGCCGCGCAGTCGCTCCATCAGTTCTGCCCGGCGCTCGTACAACCGCTTCGGGGTACGCGGCTTCCGCTTGGCCAACGCATACGCGGTGAGGAGTGGCAATCCAACGGTGCCGTCGAGATAGCAGACCACCGAGTTGGGGAGTTGCTCGGGATCGACCTTTCCCCAGCTGACCGCTTCGCCCGGTGTGGCACCGGACAGTCCCCCGGTATCCACACGGGCATCGGTGATCTGCAAGTAGTAGTCGTGTCCCCGCTCCTCGATCCCCAGTACTTCCTGGATCTGCGGCTCGGTCTGCAATACGAAGTTCTTGGGACTCCCGCCACCCACGATGAGGACGGCGCTCTTGCCGCCACGGCGCTTGGCATCGAGCACGATAGCCGCGGTCTCGTTGACGTCGGCCGAGACGTCATAGCCAATCTTGTACCCGTCCAGCTGCAGCTCCGCGACATTCATGCCGATCGACGAATCACCCGGTGACGACGTGTAGATGGGGAGGGCATGTTCGTAGGCCGTGGCCAGTAGCGACTTGTTGCGCAAGCCCAGGGCTCGTTCGCGCTCGTGAACGTATTTCCCCAGGAGATAGTGGTACTCGGCACTCCCCATCCGCCGC
>JAOTWK010000292.1 GCA_029862935.1 Gemmatimonadota bacterium
CGACCTCGTTGGCATACCCGAATGGGATGGGACCTGCGTCCGAGTAGAGATCGGACCCGCGAGGATCTCGACCGTGCTCATGACCAAACGTACACCCCGTCTCGGGATCGACGGGTGGGTGCCACGTCGGGTACAGCTTGCGGTCGGGCCCGACCGCGGCATACCGATCGTGGATCTCCGGTGTGCACGTGTCGTTGGCGCCGGGCGCCCAGCTGCCGAACGCCCGACTCACCCCGTCCGGTGCATCGTCGGGCCCGACGAACGGGGAGTCGCCACACGTGACCCCTGCCAGCAGGATGCCAGCCAGCAGGGCACCATGGCGTGCATGCGTCCGTAGCCTGTGAACCATCGGGAACCTCCTGAAAGACCACGTTGTCACGCGCGGTGGCTGGTACGGCCGCGTCATCGATAGGTCAAGCCCACGCCGAACTGGATCAGCGTGAGTCGCGCTCCGGTGAGGCTCTCCCCTGCCGCTTCGAGATCGGCGGCAACGGAGGCGATGAAGTTGAAATACGGAGTAACGGCCAGCTTGTCGGCAATCGAGACGTCGTAGCCCACCCCGGCCCGGATACCCAGACTCGTGGCGGTGATCGCGGGGACGTCCGGGTCGTCGTCGTCGGCACGGTACAGGAACACGCCCGAGCCGAAGCTGAAGAACCACGGCGTCCGGGCACTGGGATACCAGAGCATGAGGGCATTCACCGTGCCGATGGACAGACCCACGGTGCCTTCGTCGGAGCTCCAGCCATTGCCATCCACGCCGAGGGCGAACGCCTGACCGAGGCTGGCGCCGGCACCAAGCGAGGCCGCTAGGCCGGCGTCACGGCTACCGCGGCACACGGCACAGCGGGCAGCGCCGAATCCCATGCCGAGTCCCCCTGAGGCCCAGAAGCCCTGACGGGTCTGACTGTGCGCCTCGGCGGGCATGGCCAGCACGAGCACGAGGCTCGCACAGGCGATCATCCAGCCGGTTGCGCGATGTCCAGTGCTCCAGTCTGCGCGTTTCGAGACGTCCATCAGCAACTCTCGACTTTCCAGTTCGAGACCCAAGAAGGCGTCAGTTGTTGGCCGCGCCTGAGCTCACCCACGTGCGGATCGTGGCGATCTCGGCGCTCGTCAGCTCACCGCCCAGGGGCATCCGGGTCCCCACCCCGCCCACCGCGCCAGCGGCACCTTCGAGCTTGAGCACGACGTAGCTCGAGTCCGGATTCGCGGGCGAGATCCGGAGTAGCCGAGGCACCTGTCGCGACGTCACGCCGACCAGATTTCCGTACGACTGTCCCGCGCTCAGGTTCATCCCCTCCTGCGGCGTCGCACCGGCGTGGCAGCCTGAGAAGGCACAGTTGCGTGTGAGGATCGGCTGCACTCCAGTAGCGAAGGTGGCGTCACCACCTGGTGGCGCAATCGGAGGGGTGAGCGAACCGGCTGGATCACCCCCGCAGGCGAGCATCGAGACTGCGGCGCCCACACTCAGCACTTCACACGCACTCCAAATTCGCAGGTACCACCTCCGCTCGATGAAGCCGCCCACCCAATGCTGGACGCGCGGCCTGTGAAGCCAACCGAATTACATACACAATTGTCGGCATTCGGCCCGTGATGGCGGTCACACCGCTCCACGCAGCCATGTCGCGTTCGGTCCACTGGCTGGGCGCGGTCCCAACTCCTATCGTTGCAGGTACATGCCGGGGATGTGGGTGGCGGTGTCCGGTCTCCATGTTGCCCCCTTCGACAATCCCTGCCGAACGCTCCACCATCGAGCGTGAGCCACGCAGCAGTGGGATGGTGACCCCCCCGTGCCGAGGATTGCGAGCGGCGGCACGGGGCCGATCTTCAGGAGAACGCACATTACATGCCCAACCTCGATGACCTGCTATGAGCCGCGACAGAATCTTCACGGGCGGCAGATACCATGCCTAATCGTTTAGAGGATGCCGGTGTCCGGCGAGCCATCCTCGTCTTGTTCTTCCTCTCGGGAGCCTGTGGCCTGGTCTACGAAGTCGTCTGGATGCGGATGCTCACCCTGGTATTCGGCGTCACCGCTTTCGCGACGAGCACGATTCTGGCGTCGTTCTTTGCCGGGCTGGCTTTGGGGGGTTTCTACTTCGGGAGACTCGTCGACAAGGGCAGGAACCCTCTTCTCATCTATGCGAGCCTCGAAGCCGGTATCGGGATCTTCGCCTTCCTGATGCCCCTGCTGTTCCTTGGGTTGAGTGCGCTCTACGTCGCCACTGCTCAGCGGTTCGCACTCAGCTTCCACCAGATCAGCCTGCTGCGCTTCGTTCTCTGCTTCGCCGTCCTGGTCATCCCTGCCACGCTCATGGGCGGCACCCTTCCAGTGATGGTCAAGTTCTTCGCCCGGAGGCCGGAGAGACTCGGGTGGAGTGTTGGCCAACTGTACTCCGTGAACACCTTCGGTGCAGTTCTGGGCGCTCTTGCGGCGGGCTTCTTCCTCATCTTGCTGGTGGGTGTCAGGGAATCAGCCTATGTCGCCGGTGTGGCGAACCTCCTCATCGCGGGCATCGTCGTGGCGCTCGAGAGGTCCTTGCGACCGTCACCGGCGGCAAGCAGCGCGCCGGGGAGTGGCGCGTCTGCGCCAGGAGAACCTGGCGCAGACGCGGCCTCCCGGAACATCGCTCGACTCGCGCTGTGGGCCGTCGGCATATCCGGCTTCTGTGCCTTGGCTCTCGAGGTGTTCTGGACACGAGCGCTCGTCTTCTTCCTGGACAACTCAACGCACGCCTTTGCCACGATCCTCACGGCCTTCCTGCTGGGCATCGCCATCGGCAGCCTCCTGATAGCGAGGTTGGTCGATACCAGAAGGAAGCTGCTCACCTGGCTCGGGGTCATCCAGCTGCTCATTGGCGTATCCGCTGCACTTGCCGTGCCGATATTGAGCGGCTCGACCTCCGTATTTCGAAGCATGCAGGGTATATCGCTCGATGCGATGCTCCACTGGAAATGGATCGGCATGCGGTTCGTGAAATGCCTTTCCGTCATGCTCGTGCCCACTGTGCTCATGGGCATGACGTTCCCGCTCGTGGCCAAGATCTACACCAGAAACCTCGGCATGGTCGGCACCGCGTTGGGGAACGTGTATTCGGTGAACACGATGGCAGGGGTGCTTGGTTCGATGGTCGCCGGTTTCGTTCTGATTCCTCTCATCGGTGTGCAGAACGGCATCATGCTCGTTGCCGCCATCAACATCGCACTCGGTGGCATCCTTCTCTTATCCGAACCACTGATCACGGCTTCGACCTCGAGGCGCGTGGCGGTTGGCTTTGGGTTCTCCCTTCCCGGCCTCGCAATTCTCTACCTGATGATTGGTGGCCCGATGCATCTCGCATCGTACTATGAGGGGATCGACAGACCAGAGGTCCTTTCGTATACCGAGGGGGTCGGCGCCACGGTCAAGGTCTATCGGGATCGAGTTGGCGACAGAACACTGAGCGTCAACGGCTTCCCGGTTGCCGGGACCGGACTTGCCGCGCACGACGCCCAGAAACCCCTGGCGCATTTCCCCCTGCTGCTGAGCACCGTCGCGTCACCGAAGGTGAACATCATTGGCTTCGGAGCCGGCGGTACGTCGTGGGGGATCATGCAATACGACCCGTCCGAGGTAGACTGTGTCGAGCTCGTTCCAGCCGTGTTGGATGCTGCGGGGTGGTTCCCGGACATCAATCACGGTGTGCTCGACGACCCAGCGTTCACCGTGATCCTGGACGATGGGAGAAACCACGTTCTGGTCAGCGACAAGCAGTATGACGTGATCTCGATCGACGCGACGACGCCGAAGATGGCAGGCAACGGCAGTCTCTACACGCGCGAGTTCTACGAGTTGCTTGCAGCCAGGCTCTCTCCCGACGGATTGGTGGTTCAATGGCTGCCGTTTCACCTCCTGTCCGACGAAGAGATGCGGATGATTGTGAAAACATTCATGACCGCCTTTCCTCACACCACACTCTGGTTTTCGCCGTTGCGGCACCACAGCATCCTCGTGGGGACACAGGCCAAGCTGGTGATCGACTTCGGAGCATTGCGCCGCAAGCTCGAACGGCAGAGCATCCAGCACGAATTGGCGTATTTCGCTCCTGTGACGGACCCGATCGACTTCCTGGGCTGGTTCGTGATGGGGGAAGGAGCGTTGGCCAAGTATGCCAGCAGCGCCAGGGTGAATTCAGATAATCACCCCTACCTGGAATTCACTCCAGCGATGGCCTACTTCCGATCAGACTCGTATCGCGTCCGGAACCTGCTCACGTTGAGGCAGTGGCGAGAGAGTGCATTCCCTTTGCTCGTCGACGTTGGCGAGACTGACGAGGAAATTGCCGCGGTGGCAGAGAGCGTGCAGCGGCGGTTCGAAGCGACGCATCACAGTATCGGCGGAGACATCTATGCGACCTTGAGGAGGCCGACGGACGCACTGGCTGAATACAACTCGGCACTGCTCATCGACCCGCAGGAGAAGATCGCCTTGAATCCGATGTGGCGCTCCGAGCGGCCCCGACGATGAGATGGGTATACACGCCGTCTTCCTGGGCGTGGCACGCATCTAGGGAGGGATCGTGACAGGAGTGCTGCTGACGCCGATCGTGCTGAGCCTCGTCGTCCTCGCCGCTCATTTTTCGCGGCACGACGTACCGGTTCTCACGTGGATCTGCCTCGCGCTTCCCTTGCTCCTCATCCTGCGCCGACGGTGGGTGCCACGGCTGCTCCAGGTGGCGCTCGCCGCCGGAGCGCTGGAGTGGGTTCGCACCACCGTGGCGCTCATAGCGCAGCGGATGGACGCTGGCGAGCCGTGGGTTCGCATGGCGGTGATCCTGATCGCGGTCACGCTCGTGACGACCGGGTCCGCTCTGCTCTTTGAGACCAGCCGACTGCAGCGGCGCTATGGCCGCAGCGACCGCACGTCGACGACTTAGGGCATGTTGAGGGGAAAGTTGGTGGCCAAATGCGCCGCGTAGGAATCGAACCTACAACCTACTGATTAAGAGTAGTGG
>JAOTWK010000293.1 GCA_029862935.1 Gemmatimonadota bacterium
CCACTAGCGGAATGGTCCACTGTGGACGCCGCTCCGCGATCTCCCGGAGAAGCGCGAGGTCGATCTTGTAGGCCGCGAGGTTGCCGATGTACCCCACGCGGGGACGCGGCATCGCATCAAGCGCATCCAGCACCGGGTGGGACTCGGTGATATCGGTCCGCAGGAACAGATCCGTATCGGCCACGTTGGGAAGCACCCGGACCTGCACCGTGGCGCTTTGCAGCCTCTCAGCCAGCGGAATCCCAGTGGTGAGCGTCACATCGGCACGCCCGAGCAGCTTACGTTCCAGCGCCGCCATCGCCTGCCGGTCCACGGCGGGATTCATCATGTAGTTGTCCACGCAGTAATAGGCCAGCCCGCGCGGCCGGGATTGCGTCGCTACGCCCAGCCCCATGGGGTGGAAGATCCAGCACATCGCGGGTTGCCAGCCCAGGAGTCCGATGAGTAGCCGCACCTGGGACCCCACCCACTGGCTATTCAACGCCGCTCCGCGTCCACGATAGACCGGGAGGGGGAGTGGTGAGCAGACCCAGAGCTGTTCCCCAGCGCGCCGGACCGGTCGCAACGAGCGCAACAAGCGCGGGATTGTCCGGCGCCACTCGTGGGCTCCCGGGAGTCGGGCTCCCACCGATTCCACGTACAGTACTGGCACGTGTTCGGCTAGCCGCTCAGTGACGAAGTGACAGTTCACCTTTGTGGCCGAGTGCCACAAGGCCGACCCGTAGACCACGTCGATGGCACGCCCGCGCTTCATCCTGTCCCCTTCCTGTTCAGCGCTGCCTCGATGGCCGCGCCGAAGGACGCACGGAACGCCGTGGGCGAAAAACGGCGGGCGTTGTCCTGAAGCATGTGGGTGTCCCAGGAGCGCCGCAACGCCCGGCGAACGGCCGCGGCCACGTCCGTAGCCGTTTGCTGGTCGAAGAACTCCGCGGTCTCACCCTCCACCATGGTCTCGCACAACCCGCCGGCACGGTAACCTACCACGGGTGTCCCATGAGCGTTCGCCTCGAGGGGGGCAATCCCGAAATCCTCCTCTGCACAGAACACGAAGGCCGCACATGAAGAGAGCAACCGCCCCGCCTCTTCCTCGGAGACCTCTCCAACGAATTGCGTCTGGCGGCCGGCCAGTCGCTCGAGCCGTGAGCGATCCGGGCCGTCCCCTGCAACGATCAAGGGTACTCCAAGATGCTCGGCTGCCTTAATTGCCAAATCGACGCGCTTGTACGGCACGAGGCGTCCGAGCGAAAGCAAGCAGTCTCCGCGTGTCTCGGATCGGTTCCCCGGCTTGCGTACGACAGGGGGATACACCACGGTAGCCGATCGCCCGTACACACGCTGGATCCGAGTGGCGATGTGCTTCGAGATCGTGATGAAGTCATCCACCCGCCTCGCGGCACGTCGGTCCAGCCACCGCAGAACTGGTGCGCCCACCGCGAGGGCTGCCCGCTGCGCCTGCGTCGCGCCCCGGTGGTACGTCGTGGCAAGGTGCCAGAGGTAGCGTGGAGGCGAGTAACAGAAGCAGATGTGGTGGCCTCCACGACGCGCTTTGACGGCCTTCGAGAAGGCGTGTGAGCTGGAGATCACCAGGTCGTAGCGTGAGGTATCGATTGAAGCGAACGCGAACGGTTGGAGTGGAACGAACCACCTGTGGTGGCGACGGGCGCCCGGTAGACGCCCCAGCCAGGTTTCTGTAGCCCGGCGGGTAACGTGATTGAAGTCATTCATGTCCGGAGTACGCACGCCAACGACGAGATCAGCCTGCGGAAAGATCTCCAGCAACTGCTCGACGCACCGCTCGGATCCGGCCCACGTGACGAGCCAATCGTGCGCAATGAGGACTCGCGCCGTCTCCAAGTCAGCGCTCGGAACCTTAGAGCCTGGCTGACACCGCGAGATCGTCGAGGCGAGCCTGCTTGCCTCGCCGGTCGCAGCGCTACTGCGCCTCATGCGTGCGGAAGATTGCCGGAATGGTCTTCAGCAACACCACGCAGTCGCGCGATAAGGACCAGTTGCGTATGTAGTTCAGTTCAATACGCGCCCGCTCTGGGTACCCCACGGCATTGCGACCGTGCGTCGCCCACTCACCGGTTATTCCGGGCCGGACGGACAGGAGAAGCTCCGGGTCATCGAAACGGCTGACTTCCTCAGCCACGACGGGGCGCGGTCCAACTAGTGACATTTCTCCGCGCAGGACATTCAGGAGTTGAGGCAGTTCGTCCAGACTGGTGCGTCTGAGGAATCGCCCACTTCGCGTGAGCCTGGGATCGAACAGCGCTGGCAGCTTGAAGTTGTTTTCGACATATCGGCTGCGAAGCTCCGGATCCGATTCGAGCAGTGATTGCGCATCCTCGCGCATCGATCGGAACTTCAGGCACCGGAAGGGCCGACCATGCTGTCCAATCCGCTCGTGACCATAGATGGCCGGTCCAGCGGAATCGAGCTTGACCCACACGGCGATGATCGCGAACATCGGACCCCACACGAGAAGTAGCAGTGCGGCCCCAACCGCGTCTATGACTCGTTTGACCGTCGCCCTCCACCCCGCGACGGCCAGTTCTTGGCCATCACCGGCGCGCGGCACATCCAGAAACGGAGAGGCGGTGTGAGTGTCACGCGACACAAGCACACGTTCCGAAGGCCAGTTACGAAGCGACATGGGCACCTGTGAAAATGATGTCCCCACCAAGAACGGGGTTCACTGCCGTTGCAGAAGATAGGCAAGGCGGGTGCCACGGCACAGTGCCGTGCCGCGCATGGCGCAACGGCATGTGGAATCGACGCCTAGCGATCTCGGCGGTGGTAAGGCCGTGGAACGCGGTGAGCCAAAACGAGGCGGACCGTAACGAATCGAGTCGGGATTGCCGCACCAGAATGGTGCGGGCCTCGACACGCACACGCCCGTAGGAGAGGACTCGGGCGAACGCTCGCACGAGCCCGACCAGCTTGGCGGCAGCAGGACAGTGCGGGCTGGTCGCCGGCTGCAACGGGCAATGTTGGCACTGGTGAAAGCCGAGCTCGGTCCAAGCCGGGAGGTCGGTGGAATCGACCGCTCTCAGTTCGAGCGTCTCGTCGTCGAGCGAAAGCTCTAGGCTTCCTCGGACCGTCCTCGAGTGTGAAGTGGCAGTGCAGGGTGATGTCCGACATCGTGCGCAACGTACGCCGGCGTGGCGGAGGCACGCCAGGGTGTGAGGTCATGGGATGAGAGACCGGCGAGCGACGACCGTGGGGCCGCAGAGGAGATGGATACGGTGTCCGGCTCGCGTCGAGAGGGCGTTAGGCGACTCAGTCTCTGTCAGGCGGCCAGTTCGCGGCAGCCTCGATGGCCGAGGTTGGTCCAGAGACGACAGTCAGTTGGTCGAGCCAGTAGGCGTCATCGTCACGCAGCGCCACCACCATCCGGCCGTAGTCCTCTTTGCGATGCGACCGGTGGTAGCGCATGTAGATGAATCGGTCGTCGGCTCCCAGAATCTCAATCTTGCCCGTGCGGTGGGACATGACGAAGCGCGCCCGTTTGGCCAACCCGGAAACCTGCCGACTGGCTTCGAGGAAGATGTTCAGGCTGCGCATGATCGGGACCTCGTACGGTTCGTTCCCGGCCGTCGGTCTACCCTGGAAGACGTAGTACTGGGGACACCCTGCCACGGAGAGCTCTCGAAACAACGTAGAGAATGTTTGGGGTCGATCGTTAACGCCGCGCACGATCGGGCACTGGTTGACCGTCTCGGCCCCGGCTTCTTTCAGGAGACGCACTGCCTCTCGGGCGGCCGGTGTGAGTTCGCGCGGGTGGTCGAAGTGGTTCATCACATAGACGCGCACCCCACCTGTGCAGGTCTCCTTGATCAGTTTCAGAAGGAAGGGATCGTCGATGATCCGGTACGGATCGAACGCCGTCATCTTCGATCCGATCCGGACGATTCGCAGATGCGGTACCATGGCGACATTGGTGATAACCTCTTCCAGTCGCCGGGTCGACATGACGAGCGGGTCACCGCCCGTCAGCAGAACGTCGGTGACCTCCTCGTGTTCCTTGATATACTCGAGCCCCGGGCGGTAGTTCATGGTCGCATCGTCGTTGTCGTTCATGAACAGGCGCTTCCGGAAACAATAGCGGCAGTATGCGCCGCACACCTCGTTGATCAGGAGGAGTGCTGTATCGGTGTACTTGTGCTGGCATCCTCTCACCGGCGTGTAGTGCGCCTCATTTGACGCATCCAGATCACCCCAATCGTTCAACTCGGACTCCATCGGAATGACGAGATGTCGTAAGGGGTCGTTGGGATCGTCCCAGTTGATGAGTTCGGCGTAGTATGAGTTCAGACGGAATGCATAGCGCTCCGCAACGGGCTGGAGCCGCCTCACCTCATCCTCGGACAAAGAGCTGAGCTTGGAAAGCTGGGTGATGTACCGGCCGCGCATGTCCCGATGGATCTCCGGAGTTTGCGTTCGGAGGCAGATGGAGCCCTGCCCGACATTGTTGGGATTGTCAGATCCGCAAGACCTGCGCCCCGCGCGAATCCGCGCCGCTCGACGCGTAACTGTGTGTGGAACAACAACTTCTGGGCGGCCTAGCGAAGCCCGGACAAATCATCAGTAGGTTCCATGCTACGCTTTTGATCGGTGCGTGACGGCCTGGCGTTACGACGCCGGTTTGTGCGAAACACCCGGGCCCGCCTGATGAGCGGCTGGAATAGCATCGCAGCTGCCGTCTGGTCTTTCTTCAACAGGTGGTGGTGCACTTTGCCGGTGACGTCAGACTGCGGGCTTGGAAGGTGTGACTGCAGAGAGCAGGCGAAGGTCGGGAGATGCTCCGCTGGTGAAACCGTTTGTGATGAAGTTAGTTAGTGGTGCACACGCCCGGGTGGCGGAATGGGCAGACGCAAGGGACTTAAAATCCCTTGGGGTGAAAACCCCGTGCGGGTTCGACTCCCGCCCCGGGCACTTGCAGGCGGTGGGGGTACGGCGCTCCAGTCGGTGACTGCTCTTCT
>JAOTWK010000020.1 GCA_029862935.1 Gemmatimonadota bacterium
GGCGGGACAATTGGACAGCCGCCGTAGCCGACGCCGCCCAGGTTCCCACTGACTTCGAGTACGTCGCGTTCTTCGCCGTTACCAGCGGCAGAGAGAACAACGTGATCTGGGATGAGACGTGGGGGCGGGAAGAGATGTCGGCATTTAACACCTTGGCCGATCGGCTCGGGCCCGATCCACGCGCTCCGTGGGTGGACGAGGGTGCCACCGGAGCTGACGGTGTCCACCCCCACTACAAGCAAACCAAGTACAGTGACCTCGGCTCCGACATTCCGGTGGTCAAGGGCACTGAAATGCGCTTGATCGAGGCCGAGGCGTTCTTGCGCAACAGCGACCTGGGTAACGCAGTCCTCAAGATCGACGAGGCACGTGCCGAGTACGGCCTTGGGAACGTGACACCTGCTCCAACGACCATCAACGACGCGTGGGTGCTGCTCGACAACGAGCGGCTTCTGACACTGTGGATGGAAGGTCGTCGCTGGCACGATGCCCGCCGGTGGGACGAGGCTGGCATGAGTTTCATGCCAGCCGTGCAGTATGTCTACGGCAATTCGATGTCGGTCTATAACGATCCGACCCCCCTCACCCCGATATTCGAGAAGGATGTGTCTCTCTCGAAACGGGCAGCGTGCATTCCGATCTCACTGGCGGAGTGCGACACGAATGAGAACCTCGTTGGCGCACCGGAGTGCGCGGGTGCTTTTGTCGCACCGTAAGGCACCGGTGATCTGAAGGAGCAAAATACCGTCCCATCGGGCTTCGCTCGGTGGGACGGTCGGTTTTTGCGAACATATCTCGCCAACGCTGCGCTCCGACCGTGACTCGACGGGCGGAGGCGGAGGACTTCATGAAAACTTTGCGAACGTTTGTATCTGCCGCTGTGCTCCTGCTCGTCGCAGGCTCGGTGGCTGCTCAGGAGGATGCCTCGATCGAGCGCGTCCACCGCATGCTGGAACAGCACATCCAAAGCCTGGATCACCAGATCGATGCGCTGAGCCGCCAGATCGACGACATCATGTTCATGCAACGGCTGGGCGACATTGCTGAGGTCGACATCGCACGCATCACGGGCCCGCCACTTCGCCATCAACCGAACCCCACGGCCCAAGGAGCGGGAAATCCGTTTCGGTTTTACACCTACGTCTTCATCCCGAAAGACCTGAATCGAGGCAGAAAGCACCCGCTGATCGTGTTTCCTCATGGCGGAGTGCACAGCAACTTCACCACGTACTACACGCACATTCTCCGTGAGCTATTGACCGAGGGATATACGGTCGTGGCACCGGAGTATCGCGGCAGCACGGGATACGGCGGTGGTACGTATCGCGCCATCGACTACGGCGGGCTCGAAACTGAAGACACCTACGCCGCACGCAACTGGGCACTCGAGACCTACGGCTTTCTCGATGGCAACCGAGTGGGAATCATCGGGTGGAGCCACGGCGGTCTCCACGCGCTGATGAACATCTTCGATCACCCGAATGACTACGCTGTGGCTTACGCCGGCGTCCCAGTGAGCGACCTCATCGCGCGGATGGGCTACAAGACCCAAGGCTATCGCGACCTCTATTCCGCGGAATACCACATCGGCAAGACGGCCTACGAAGATGTCGAGGAGTACCGGCGGCGCTCGCCGTCGTGGCAAGCCCACCGATACGATGGCACGCCACTCCTCATCCACACCAACACGAACGACGGTGACGTCAACGTGCTGGAAGTGGAGCGGTTGATCCAGGCCTTGAAGGCCGAAGGCAAAACCGGCTTCGAGTACAAGATCTACCAGGACGCGCCCGGAGGGCACAGTTTCAACCGGCTCGACAACCGACTCGCCAAAGAATCGCGACGGGAGATCTGGGCATTCTTGGCGCAGCATCTGAGGCCGGGGAGATAGCTGATAGCTATCAGCGTTCAGCCGTCAGCGATCAGCTATCGGCTGTCAGCATTTTCGTAGGGGGTATCGTGAGACGCATCGCAGTGCTCCTGTTGGCCTCGATTGGCACAGGCTCGGTCCCGCTTGCCGCCCAGCAGCAGGGTGATGTCGCGATCGTGAATGGCCGAGTGATGGATCCGGCGAGCGGGCTCGCCGCGGTTCGCAATGTGCTCATCCGCGGCGACCGGATTGAGGCGATCACCGAAGAAGCCGTGCAGGCCACACGGACGATCGATGCGCGAGGACTCGTGGTGGCCCCGGGATTCGTCGATATCCTCGCGCGCATCCGACCCCAACGTGAGCCACAGCGCTACAAGATCAAGGACGGGGTCACGACCGTGATCTCGATGCACGGCGGCCCGGTGGACGTGCGCGGCTGGTACGCCGCGTTCGAGCCCGAGGGCTCACTCCTGAACTACGGGACCACCGTTGGGCACCCCGACGTTCGGGAGGCCGCGGGGGCCACCGATCTGTACGCACCGGCCACGCGGGAGCAACGCCGGGCAATGAAACGGATTGCCTCGCAGGCCATCGAAGACGGCGCCGTGGGGATCGGCTTCGGCATCAACTACACGCCTGGCGCCTCCTACGAGGAGATCGTCGACATGTTTGCCGTGGCCGCGGACCAAAATGTCCCGGCTCACGTGCACTCCCGCTACAAAGGGTCGGTCTTCCCCGAGACGATCGTCCAATCCGTGCAGGAGGTGATCGCCGCCGCCGCGATCACAGGCGCGAGCGCGCAGGTTGTCCACCTCGCCTCCTCTGCCATTGGCTCGATGGAGGCGAGTCTCGAGATGATCGCCGGTGCCAAGGCGAACGGTGTCGACGTGATGACAGACATTCATCCCTACCTGGCCAACAGCACGCGACTGGAATCGGCGCTCTACGACCCAGGTTGGGAGCAACGGTTCGGCGGTGCCGCGGTCGACTCCATCATGTTGGTGGAGACCGGTGAGCGGCTGAATGACGAGACGTTTGCCTATTGGCGAGAGAAGGGGGCCACCATCGTCACGTTCTTCATCCCGAAGAACGAGATGGTGATGGCCCTCAAACATCCGTTGGTCATGATCACGAGCGATGGCATCATCCTCGACGGTAAGGGCCATCCGCGCGGCGCGGGCACCTTTGCACACGTGTTGGGACAACTCACGCGGGAAGAAGGCCACCTGACCCTCATGGAAGCCCTCCGCAAGATGACCATCATGCCCGCCGAGCGGCTGGCGCGCGGGGCACCATCCATGGCTCAGCGCGGCCGCCTAGCCGTGGGCGCGTACGGCGACATCACCGTGTTCGACCCCAACGCGATCATCGACCGCGCCACCTACCTCAACTCGGCGCAGTATTCCGAAGGCGTGCGCCACGTGCTGGTGAACGGGGTCGTGGTGCTGGAAGACGGAGAGTTCGTGGAGGGAGCAGCGCCGGGGAGGGCGATACGGCACGGGAGTGAGAGATGAGGCAGCGGCAGGGCGGCAGAGGAGACGACAATGACGACGAAGACGACAACGACGACTAGCTCGTCGAACACCCACAGTCGTCCATGTCGTCTCAGTCGTCTGAGTCGTCCATCCCATCACAGTCGTCTCAGTCGTCTGCATTTCAGTCGTGGTTTCATAGTCGTCGCAGTTCTGGCAATCGCCTGCGCCCCGCCCCCCGAAATCGTCGAGCATCCGGCCTACGCAAGCGGCCAAATCGTGCGGTCGAACCGTGGCATGGTCGTCAGTGGGAGCGCGATTGCTACGGAGATCGGGGTGCGGGTGTTGGAGTCGGGCGGCAACGCCGTCGACGCCGCTGTCGCCACCGCCCTGGCACTCGCGGTAGTCGAACCCACCATGTCCGGCCTCGGGGGCCGCACCCAGATATTGGTCCGCACCACCAGCGGCCAGTTTCACGGCGTCGACGGCACCACCGAGGTACCGCGCGGTGCACCCACTGATCCCACGAGTGACGAGGGCGCTTACGGATACCACACCATCGGCATCCCCGGAACGGTCGCGGCCCTCGAGAGGGCGCTCACGGCCTTCGGCACCCGGTCCTTCGCAGAGCTGCTCACTCCTGTCATCGCGCTCGCCGATACCGGGTTCTTGTTGCCTAACCCCGAAGCGGAACGCCTGGCGCGCGTCGCCGACCAGCTCAGGGAGTTCACGGGATCCGCAAGGTATTTCCTCAAACCTGATGGCTCGACATATCGGGGTGGTGAGCGACTGGTGCAGGCGGATCTGGCGAACACGCTCTCTGCACTCGCCACCGGTGGCGCGGAGGCCTTCTATGGCGGCTGGATTGCCGATACGCTCGCTGCCGACTTGGCGCGACACGGTGGGTTCGTCACAACCACCGATCTGTCGCGCTATCGCGCGCCGTGGAGCCGTATCGTACAGGGGAGTTACCGTGGCTTCGATTTGGTCGGTACGTATCTCCCGGCGTCGGGAGCAACGACAATCGAGGCGCTCCATCTGCTCGAACAGTTCGACCTGAGCGACCGCGCCGGAGGTGCGGAGTGGGCGGCGCTGCTGGCGCAGGCGTTGCTCTTGAGCTTTGAAGATCGTGTAGCGGATCTCGGAACTCCGGACGAGCACGCTCAAGTGTTGGCGTCCAAGGAGTGGGCCGCGACGCGCGCCGTCGACATCATGGACCCGGCACAACGGGAGGATCCCGTGGTCGTCTCGATGGCCGCGGCGAGTGACGAGTCTCCTTACACGACCCATCTCTCGGTGACCGACCGTGACGGTATGGTTGTCGCACTGACGCAGTCGCTCGGACCGACCATGGGCTCCAAGGTGGCCGCACCAGGGCTTGGCTTCGTCTACGCCGCGACCATGGGCTATCTCGGCGGGCTCCAGCCGGGCGATCGCCCGTTCTCGTCACAGTCGCCCCTCATCGTGCTGCACGATGGCGAGCCGGTGCTGGTGCTCGGCGCGGCGGGCGGCCGGCGTATTCTCTCCGCGATTGTGTCCGTCGTCAGTCGCTGGGTCGACCAGCAACTCTCGCTACCCGACGCCATGGCCGCCCCACGGCTGCACCCCGACGTGCAGGCGGTGCACATGGAAGCTCGCGATGGCACCGCCTGGTCACCGGAAGATCTCACGGATCTCGCGAGCTATGGATTCGTCGTGGACGTGCGAACGGTCGCCTCCTATTTCGCACGCATCCACGGCATCGAAATCGACCCAGTGACCGGCGACCACCTAGGCGTCGCCGATCCCCGCTGGAACGGAACGGCCGGAGCGCCGGGAGGGCGTTAAGTAATGGGTTTCTCGACGAAAGCTCGAATGCGGCAGGGCGGCAGGGCGGCAGGGCGGCAGTTGCTGGTCGCCGCGCTGTTGGTGCCGCTCCTGCCCCGTCTGCCTCCTAACGCCCCCACTGCCTCCGCTCAACAGTTTGACCTCCTCATCCAGAACGGTCGCCTGCTCGACGGCATGGGGAATCCGTGGTACTACGCTGACGTGGCGGTGACTGGGGACCGCATAGTGGCCGTGGGACGGCTCGAGGGTGCGACCGCCCGCCGCGTCATCGATGCGCGCGGACTCTACGTGGCACCGGGGTTCATCGACCCGCACACCCATGCGGGGACCGGGTTGGTGCGCGAGGACCTGAGTCACGCGCAACCGCTCCTCGCACAGGGCATCACGTTCGCGCTGCTCAACCCGGACGGCGGGGGGCCCGTCGATCTCGCGGCACAGCGTGACCAGCTGCTCGCGCACGGGTTGGGCATCAACGTGGGCCTGCTGGTGCCACATGGGTCGGTACGTCGCGCCGTGCTCGGCATGGACGACCGCGCCCCGTCGGCCGCAGAGCTTGCCCAGATGCAGCAGCTGGTTCGCGATGGCATGGAGCGTGGTGCGTTCGGCATGTCGAGCGGGCCGTACTACGCTCCCGGCAGCTACTCGACGACCAGGGAGTTGGTCGAGCTCGCGAGGGTTGTCGCCGAGTACGACGGAGCCTATACAAGTCACATCCGCGACGAAGCGGACTACAACATCGGCGTTGTGGCGGCAGTGGAAGAAGTCATCACGGTCGCTCGCGAGGCACGGCTCCCCGGGGTCGCGACGCACCTCAAGGTGTTGGGCCCCCGGGTCTGGGGATACTCGATGGCCGTGGTGGAACGGATCGAGCGCGCACGGGAGGCAGGTGTCGAGGTGTTTGCCGATCAGTACCCGTATCTCGCATCCGGCACCAGCGTCACGGGCGCATTGGTGCCGCGATGGGCGCAAGTCGGTGGCCGTGATGCCCTGCTTGCTCGGATCGACTCACCGACGGAGCGCGCGCGGCTTCGTGCGGACATGATCGAGAACCTCGACCGTCGGGGTGGCGCTGACAAGCTCCAGTTTCGCTACCACACGGCCGATCCGTCTGTCGAGGGACGAACCCTGCAGGCCGTCGCCGACGAGCGGGGCGTGGAACCGGTGGATCTCGCCATCGCCCTCGTCCAAGCTGGTGGAGCCGGCGTCGTGTCGTTCAACATGCACCCACGAGACGTCGACCTCATCATGCGCCAACCGTGGACGATGACCTCTTCCGACGGCGGGCTCGTGCCGATGGGTCAAGGTGTGCCGCATCCGCGCTACTATGGGGCGTTCCCGCGCAAGATCCGCCAATACGTCGTCCACCAAGACGTGATCGGCCTCGAGCATGCGGTGCGCAGCATGACGAGCCTCACGGCGGCCGTATTTCGGATTCCCGATCGCGGCACCGTCCAGCCGGGTGCGATCGCCGACGTCGTCGTGTTCGATCTCGAGAGCCTGACGGACCGAGCCACGTACAACGATCCGCATCAACTCTGCGAAGGGATGCAGTACGTGTTGGTGAATGGGAGGCTTGCGATTGACGGGGGAGCGTTCACGGATGAGCTCGCCGGACGGGTGGTGCAAAGACGCTAGCTCGAAGGCGCTCGACAACTCACCGGGGACACCCAGCCTCCCGACCTGCTGCTCGAGCCACTACCTTTCGCGGGCGCGTGCCGGTCGAGCGCAACGATTCCCACCTCCCACACGTAGTGCAGAGGGTGGCCTCTCACTATCATCGCTGGCATTTGGCCGCGGCACGGGTCGGCAATGAGCCGATCGGTTGTGGCCTGAACGCACGTTCACGGACGCTATGCATCGACGAATCCTGATCTCTTTACCAGTGGCGCTTGCGGTGAGCATTCCTCTCGCCGCAGCCAACGCGCAGGACGCCGGGGCGTCTCAAGCTCAGGGTTCGTTCGTGTTCCTCGACTGCCATACACGGCTCTGTGACTTCAGCCACTTCCGGCGGGAGATCACGTTCGTCAATTGGGTCCGCGACCGTCAGGACGCGGACGTGCATCTTCTCGTGACACAGCAGGGGACGGCCGGTGGCGGGTCGCGGATCACCCTGACCCTCTTCGGGTTGCGGGAGCTGCAGGGTCGCTCGGACACGCTCCACGTGGTCACTGCCGCCGACGACTCGTACGAAGAGGAGCGAGCCGCGCTGACCCGTGCCCTTGCATTGAGCCTGATCCCCTATGTTTGGCACTCCGACGTCTTCCAGCGACTCTCGCTCGACTACACCCCCGCGGTCGATCGGCCCGGCGGCGGCGTGACCGAGAACATCCGCGACCCCTGGAACTACTGGGTGTTCCGCACCGGTGTTGGCGGCTCTGTAGAGTCTGAGAGCCAGGAGCGGTTCCTGTCCGGCGATATCAGGATGGATGCCAGCCGGATCACTGAGGATCTCAAGCTCGAGCTCGAGATCGACGTGGAAGGCAATCGGTCGGAGTTCGACTTCGTCGACGAGGCGGAGGGCATCGACACGACGTACGTCAGCGTCCGTACCTTCTACGGCTTCGAGGGCCTGGCCGCATGGAGCATCGGCCGGCACTGGTCGGCCGGCGGTCTGGCCGATGTCAGCCGGTCGAGCACCCGCAACACGGACCTCCGGATGGAGGCAGGACCCGCGATCGAGTACAACATCTTCCCTTACGAAGAGTCCACCTGGCGCCGGTTCACGCTCCGCTACGCGGTGGGCGTGGCGGCGTTCAACTGGGCAGACACAACCATCTTCGATCGGACCTCCGAGGTACATCCAGTCCACGTGTTCGAGATAGAGATCGGGGTTCAGCAGCCGTGGGGGACAATCCGCGGTTCACTCGACGCCTTCCAATACCTTCACGATCTGAGTAAGCACAGCATCAGCGTGGGCGGACATATCGGAGTGCGTGTGGTAAGGGGCCTCGAATTCCAGATTGGCGGCAACTTCTCCCGCATCAAGGACCAGATATACCTCTCCAAGGAGGGGCTCACGTCGGATGAGGTCCTCCTCCAACAACGTGAGCGCGGGACGGATTACCGGTTGGGGCTTGACCTTGGGCTGAGCTTCCGGTTCGGCTCCAAGTTCGCCAACGTGGTGAATCCCAGGTTCTAACGAGGCGGCCGCTCCACTTCGCCAAGATGTCCTGACGATGATGATGAGCCACAGATCAGGAACGCATCTGTGGGCGCCCCAGCAGCGGCATCGCGCCTGGTTACACCACTGGATAAGTTGGGACATGGCCCCAACCGAGAACTCCGACGCACGTCTCGACGCCATCTGGATCAAACGGGCACACCGCGGTCCGATGGACGCGGCCCAGCGGGTCTCGCTCGAGCGCGGACAAGGCATCACCGGCAATGCGGACCAGGGTGGCAAACGACAGGTGACCGTGATCGACGGGGATCTGTGGGACTCGCTGCAACACACCCTCCACCCCGACGTAGAACCTTCGATGCGTCGCGCCAATCTCTTGGTGCGTGGCGTTCGGCTCGCGGACTCGCGCGGGCGAATTCTGAGGATTGGTGATTGCCGTATTCAGCTCCTCGGCGAAACCAAGCCCTGCGAGCGGATGGACGCTGCTCACGCCGGTCTGCGCGCAGCTCTGATGGCCGACTGGGGCGGTGGTGCCTTTGGGGAGGTGCTGGACGGCGGCGAGATCACCGTGGGCGACGCGGTGGAGTGGGAAGCCTGAAAGTTGCCGGCGGCACGAACTGAGACGGCGGCAGAAGCGGCAGGATCTGCCGGGCAGGAGGAACAGACGAGTCGACTCTGACGACTGGGACGACTTAGACAACGAGCGACGACCGGCACAGGGAACAGCCGATAGCTGAAGGCAGATGGCAGATGGCTAACAACTGAGAACTGAGAACTGATGACTGAATCCTCTGACTGGAAGTCCAAACTCACACCGGAGCAGTACCGCATCACCCGCAAGAAGGGCACGGAGGCGCCTTTCAGCGGGGAGTATGTCGACTGCAAGACACCCGGTACGTACCGCTGCGTATGCTGCGGGAACCAGTTGTTCTCCTCGGACACAAAGTTCGACTCGGGCACGGGATGGCCCAGCTTCTACGCCGCCGCCGCCACAGGTGCGGTTCGCATGGAGGCGGACAACAGCCTGTTCATGCGCCGCACCGAGGTGCTGTGCGCCTCGTGCAATGCGCACCTCGGACACGTGTTCGATGACGGACCGCAGCCGACGGGGAAGCGCTACTGCATCAACTCCGTGGCCCTCGATCTGGATCCCGAAGACTCGACCACCTGAGCCGCCGCCCTCACGATTGCATGATTGTCTACACCGATAGCATCGAATTCGCGGATAGCCTCTTCTCCAATGGCCGAGCGACGTGGGGTCCGGCGACGTTCACCGAAGCCACGCGCCTTCTTGGCCACCAGTTGTTTGGCGATCAGCCCGTGTCCTGCCGGGAACTCGATCCCGTCGAGCCGTTCACGATCCTATTCGCAACCAAGACGGCATCGCAGTCGCAGTACGACATCCTGACCGGTCTCGGCGGCGCGGGAACGGCGCTGCCCGGTGCTGTGTTGTGTCTTGCCGGCTCGGGTCGCGGATTCCACGGCCAGCGAGGACGCCCATGGTCGGCATCAGAGGGGAATGTGCATCTGTCGGCACACTTCACCCTGCCCGTCTCGGCCCACACCACCGTGCCGGACTTCACCGCGCTCGCAGCCGTGTCCGTGGTCGACACGATTGACGGCATCGACGACCTTCACGGGCGCGCTGGGATCAAGTGGGTGAACGACATCTTGATCGATGGCGCAAAGGTGTGCGGGATTCTCGCTGGCACAGATACCAGTGGAGCCCATGTCAGTCGGGCCGTCATCGGCATCGGCCTCAACGTCGAGAATGTCCCGACGATAGCGCCCACACCGTTCGTGCCAAAGGTGGCTGCGCTGCGAACGTTTACCTCCGACGCCGCGTGCAACCGCGCGCACGTGCTGACGTCACTGTTGGCGATCTTGGGACGGAACTACCTCACGCTCATCGGCAGCAATCCCACATCACTTGTGGATCGATACCGTGACCGGTCGTTGATCATTGGCAGTCACGTGACGATCTGTGCTGACAGCTCCGATGACCAGCCAGTCGTTCTTGCGAGCGGGCGGGCAGAGGCCCTCGGCGATCAACTCGAGCTGTACATCGGCGGAGTGAAGCAACCCTTCGCCCATGGCCGAGTGATCCTGGACCCTCGACGCTGACGGCGCATGGATTCGCGGCACTCTTGCACTACCCACCGACGCTTGCGCAAAACCGGCCTTCACTGCCTATTCAAGATCTCGGATATGTGGGCTGAGCGGTTGTTTGTCGGGAGCGGTACGGGAACGGGAGAAGCTCATGGGATCGCCTGACATCGTCATCGTCTGCGTTTCCGCCTTCATTGCCGTCTTTCTGCTTCTTACCGTGCTCGCGCTCGTCATGCGCACCCTCATCTCCGTATTCCCCCAGCTCACCGGTGGCAGTGACGTTGCGGTCCTGGCGGCCGTCTCCGCAGCGGTAGCGGCTGCCTATCCAGGAGCTAGGATCACGAACATCGAGGAGCAACGATGATCTTCAGCGAGAAGCCCAAGAAGATCCGGGTGATGTTTACGCCGTTCCGGGATGGTCTGCAAAGCTCATTCGGCGGGAAGGTCCGCCTGAACGACTTTTTACCAGCTATGCAACTCTCCGTCGAGGCCGGCATTCGCCATTTCGAGTTCGGGGGTGGAGCCCGGTTCCAGGCACCGTTGTTCTACCTCGGGGAGAATCCATTCGAAGACATGGAGAAGATGCGGGAGGCAGTAGGGCCGGACGTGGACCTCCAAATTCTCACGCGCTCGGTCTCTGGCGTCACGCTCACCACACAGTCTCCCGAAGCCCTCGAGCTCCAGGCCAAGCTGATGAAGCAGGCCGGCACGACGTGGGACCGCAACTTCGACTACATGAATGACGTGAGGAACCTCGTCAAGACCGGGAAGCCGATCGTCGACGCGGGCATGCATCACCAGGTGGCTATTGCCTTGATGGGGTTGCCGTTCGAGTCCGACAAGGTTCATACGCCAGCCTTCTACATCGACATTGGCCGGAGGCTACTCGAGAGCGACGTGCACATCGACAGCATCGTGCTCAAGGACGCGAGTGGCACGACAGATCCCAAGACCATTTACGACACCGCCGTCGGCCTGCGGAAGATCATGCCGCCCGAAATGCCGCTGTGGATGCACACCCACGACACGGCGAGTACCGCGGTCTCGTGTTACATGGCTGCCATTGCGGGCGGTGCCGATGGTGTCGACCTCTCAGTGCGACCATTGGCGAGCGGTACCGTCCAACCCGACGTGCGGTCGCTCGCCCATGCGCTCAAGGGCACCGGCTACTCGCTCGATCTCGATGTCTCGAAGATCGGGAAGATCGAGAAGCTGCTGACCGATCTCCTCGAGGACTATGCCTTCAACCCGACCACGACCACCGCTGACGCCCGCGTGCTTGGGTTTCCCATGCCGGGAGGCGCGATCGGGCCCAACGTGCACATGATGGAGAAAGCCGGGATCCTGGATCGGTACAGTGAGGTCCTGTCGGAGTTCCCAGTCGTTGTGGAGGCCGGCGGTGCCTGGACCAGTGTGACCCCTGGGAGTCAACAATACTGGCTGCAGGCCTTCAACAACGTGCTCTACGGCAGGTGGAAGAAGATCGACCCGGGATACGGCAAAGCCGTGCTCGGGTATTTCGGCAAGACCCCACTTCCGCCCGACGTGAACGTGGTCAAGATCGCGTCGGAGCAGCTGGACTTGGCGCCATTCGACGGCGACCCGCTCGAGGCCGCGCCCAAGAACATCGAGCCGGCCAAGCACGCACTCGAAGAACGCGGGCTGCCTGTGACGGATCGCAACATCTTCCTCGTGCTGGCATCCATGGTACCCAACAAGAAGTTGGAGGTGAACGAGGGCATCCGGCTGCTGACGGGGAAAGCGAAGATCGACATTCCACTCAAGAAGAAGCCCGAGGAGTCCAAGCCGGTACCGGCAGCTGCGGCAGCCACTCCGGTCGCGGCGCCGATCGCGGGGCCAATGACGTCCCGCTGCACGGTGGAAGAAAACGGCACTAAGCGCACTTTCGTGATCACGCTGGAGCCCACCACTGCTGGCGGCGCTCCCTCGTCCGCGCCGGCCGCGGTTGCCTCGGCCACCGCTACGGCACCGGGCACACCCGTGTTCTCCACCTTCGCAGGATCGGTCGAGGTCGTAGACATCCGAGTCAAGGTCGGCGACCCGGTGATCCGGGGTGGCGTCATCGCGCAGGTCGAGGCGATGAAGGCGACGCACGACATCAAGGCTCCGTGTGACGGCACCGTGACGGAGATCAAGGTCAAGATCGGCGACGAGATCGACTCCTCGCATCCTATCATGGTTATCGCCTAGCCAGCGGCGCCGATGAACACCGTCACCGAGCTGCTGCGACAGTCCGGACTCGTCAACCTGACTGTCGGCAACCTCGCCATGTTTGTCGTGGCGGCAGTGCTCATCTACCTCGCCATTCGCAAGCAATACGAACCCCTGCTGCTCATTCCCATCGGCTTTGGGGCCTTGCTGGCCAATCTGCCACTTGCCGACATGGGTTCCTATGGCGAGGGGATCATTGCGTTGATCTACGAGAATGGTATCCGCACGGAGCTCCTCCCACCGCTGATCTTCCTGGGCGTGGGCGCCTTGACGGACTTCCGCCCACTCTTGGGCCGCCCTCTCACGTTTCTCTTGGGCGCCGCCGCGCAGTTCGGCATCTTCGCGGCAGCATTGATCGCGGCATTACTGCTGGGCTTCACACCCCAGGAGGCCGGGGCCATCGGGATCATCGGCGGCGCCGACGGGCCGACGACGATTTTTTTGGCCTCTCAGCTGGCCCCGCACCTGCTTGGTCCCGTGGCGGTAGCGGCCTACAGCTACATGTCGCTGGTTCCGATCATTCAACCGCCGATCATGCGGCTCCTCACGACGCAGGCTGAGCGTCAGATCGACATGCCACAGGCAATTCCCGTTTCCCAGACTGCGGTGATCCTGTTCCCGGTCGTCACCGGCGTCATCGCGTCGCTGGCAGTACCGACGAGCGCGCCGCTCATCGGCATGCTGATGTTCGGCAACTTGCTGCGCGAGTCCGGTGTCACGGAACGGCTCCGGAAGACCGCCGGCGGATCGCTCATCGACATCGTCACCATCTTCTTGGGCGTGGTGGTGGGAGCCACCATGGACGCGGAACACTTCATCACCTTCCAGACGATTCTCATCCTGGTCTTGGGGGCGGTCGCGTTCTCCTTCAGCACGGCCGGCGGTATCCTCTTCGCCAAAGGCCTGAACCTGTTCCTTCGGCACAAGATCAACCCCTGCATTGGGGCCGCCGGCGTATCGGCAGTGCCGATGTCCGCACGGGTGGTGCAGCGCTTCGTATCGGAAGCAACGGACGGGCGTGTAAACCCGCTCATGCCTGCCATGGGCCCCAACGTCGCTGGTGTCATCGGCTCCGCCGTAGCTGCTGGCGTGTTCCTCACGCTTCTGGGCTGACCGCCAGATCGTCATACTCCTGCCAACGTGAAGACCTTTTCAATGGGTCTTGTGGCTCGCATGAACTCGTTCTGAGTACTCTTCATGGTTGCGTATTCCCCTGCCGATCCGTCGTCGGCGATGGTCACGGATGCGGAGGGTGAGTGAGGGGGAGTTGCCGGTCGTAAGGACCGCAGCCAAGGCGGGCTGATGGCCCGCCAAGACTCGAGGAGGGGTGATCCGTGCCTGCGAAGAAGTCAGCGAAGCGGCTTTCAAAGTCGGTGGCCTCGCGCACCACAAAGACGACCAAGCAAGTCAAAACAGCGTCAACAATGGCCTCGCATGCTCGAGGCGTCGAGCTGCTCCACGACCCGCGCCTCAACAAGGGAACGGCGTTTACCGAGACCGAGCGTGACGTGCTCGGTCTGCGTGGCCTGTTACCGCCACACGTGCATACCATGGAAGAGCAGCAGGCACGTGTGCTGGAAAACTTCAAGGCCAAGCCGGATGCGTTGGAGAAATACATCTTCTTGACGGCCCTGCAGGACCGGAACGAGACGTTGTTCTACCGCACGGTGATCGACAACATCTACGATATGACGCCGATCATCTACACGCCGACCGTCGGGGAGGCATGTGCCAAGTACGGGCACATCTTTCGGCGGCCCCGCGGTCTCTACATCACCGCGCACGACAAGGGTCGTGTCGCGGACGTGCTGCGCAACTGGCCGTCCCGCGACGTCGCGATCGTCGTCGTCACCGACGGCGAACGCATCTTGGGTCTGGGGGACCTCGGGGCTGATGGGATGGGAATTCCCATCGGCAAGCTCTCGCTCTACACTGCCTGTGCCGGCGTCCATCCCGACCTTGCGCTTCCAGTGACGCTCGACGTCGGGACCAACAACGAAGAGCTCTTGCGGGATCCGCTGTACATCGGCCTCAAGCACCGGCGCTTGCGTGGCACAGACTACGATGCCCTGGTGGAAGAGTTCGTGGAAGCGGTGCAGAAGGTGTTTCCGGGAACGCTGATTCAGTTCGAAGACTTTGCCACACTCAACGCATTCCGACTCCTCGCACGCTACCGCAATCGAATCTGCTCCTTCAACGACGACATTCAGGGTACTGCGGCGGTCACACTTGCCGGACTACTTGGGGCCATTCGGATCACCGGTCAGGCGATCACAGACCAACGTTTGCTCTTTTTGGGCGCCGGAGAGGCCGGGATCGGCATCGCCGATCTCATCACCTCGGCCATGGTCAAAGAGGGTCTTTCGCCGGCCAAGGCTAAGGACCGCGTGTGGTTCGTGGATTCCAAAGGCCTCGTGGTGGACTCCCGCACCGACCTTGCAGAGCACAAACGCCCGTACGCACGGAAACACGCTTTTCTCAAGAGTCTCGAGGAAGCGCTCACGGCGGCGAAGCCAACGGCCATCATCGGGGTCTCGGGCCGACCCCAGTCGTTCACCGAGCCGGTCGTCCGCAAGATGGCATCCCTCAACGAGCGACCGATCGTATTCGCGCTCTCCAACCCGACCTCGAAGGCCGAGTGTACGGCCGAGCAGGCGTATCGGTGGACCGACGGCCGTAGCATCTACGCGAGTGGGAGTCCGTTCGAGCCAGTCGAGATGAACGGCAAGCGGCACGTCCCGACACAGGGGAACAACGCGTACATCTTTCCGGGATTGGGCCTGGGCGCGATTCTGAGCGGTGCCAAGCACGTCACGGATGAGATGTTCTACACGGCCGCGCAGGCGGTTGCCAACATGACAACGGAGAGCATGCTGGCAGAAGGCTCGATTCTGCCCTCGCTCACCCAGATACGGCGCGTGTCGGCCACCATTGCCACCGCAGTGGCGAAGTACGCGTGGCAGGAGAAACTGGCCACCAAGAAGCGACCGCGGAACATCGAGGCGTACGTCCGCGCCAACATGTACGATCCACGGTACGAGAGTTACGTGTAGTCGGGTCTCAGCTCTCAGATACCAGCCGTCGCCCTTCGGCTGTGACGTGTCACGGCTCACGGCGCACGGCGCCCCGCTCAGTCATCGAGCGTAAAGCCGATACGCAGCATTACCTGCCAGTGCGCCAGCGATCCGTCCTCGATATGCCCGCGAATTTGCGTTACCTCGAGCCAACGCATGTTGCGCACCGTGCTCTTGGCCTTGGCCAACGCGTTCGAGACGGCCGTTTCGATACTCTCGGGGGACGTGCCGACGACCTCGGTCAGCTTGTAGACGTGGTCGGTCATGAACGGTACCTCCTACGTGCGAGAAGACAGACGCTGGATTGCATCCGGGTGCCCGATGCGGGCCGCAAGTCCGCTCACCAGCGAGCACCCCGGACTCGCTTGCCCGGCCGAGCAGAGGTCGGCATGTTACCGCTCCGACACGTGGATGTCGAGAGCGTCTACGGCATGGGAGGCCGCTCATCATGAGACGAAGATCGGCCAGAACGCGGCAGTTGCGGATGCGGCGGAAGCTCCTCCGAGTCGCGGTCGCGTTTGTCGCAGTCGTCGCAGCCGGAACGGCGGGGTACCTGCTCATCGAGGGATGGTCGCTCCTCGAATCGCTCTACATGACCGTCATAACGCTCTCCACAGTCGGCTTCAAGGAAGTGCGACCGCTTTCGCCCCCAGGCCAGCTGTTCACCGCCGGGCTCATTGTCGCCGGAGTTGGGGCGGTGACCTATCTCTTTGCAGCCATCAGTCAATACATCGTGAGTGGCGAGCTCACGGGCTCCATCCGGAAGGCGCGTATGCAGCAACACATCGACGAGCTAAACGATCACTTCATCGTGTGCGGCTACGGCCGCGTGGGGCGGCAGGTGGTCCTGGACCTACTCGAGGAGCAGAGACCCTGCGTGGTGGTCGAACAGGGAGAGGAGCTGGTGAAGGACGTGCCGCGCGGCGCCTATGCGGTTGTCGGTGACGCGTCGGACGACGAGGTGCTGGAATGGGCGGGAATCGAGCGTGCGTCGGGCCTGGTAGCCGCGACCGGCGACGACGCCACCAATCTATTCATCACCCTGACGGCGCGAACGCTGAACCCCGCTCTCACCATCGTCGCCCGAGCAAATCAAACCTCAACGGAACCCAAGCTCCGTCGAGCCGGCGCTTCCCACATCATTGCCCCGCACACCATCAGCGGCCATCGTACTGCCCGACAACTGCTCTATCCGCAGATCATCGATTTTCTCGACGTCGTGATGCACTCGGGCAATCTGGAGCTGGTGTTGGAGGAATGCCGGGTGCAACCTGACAGTCACATGCATCGCAAGACCGTGGCGGAGGCCGAAGTACGCAGACGCACCGGGGCCAACGTGCTCGCCGTGAGACGGCACGATCAGGGTACCATACTGACCAACCTCCCTTCCGAAATGCGCTTTGAGCCGGGCGATGTCCTCATTGCCCTCGGTACACACGAGCAATTGCGCACGCTCGCTGGCCTTGCAGGTGAGACGGTGACCCGCTAAAAGACAAACGCGGCCGGGTGTGCCTCCACCCGACCGCGCCCATACGAATCCGCCGTTTCGCTACTGACTCAGAGAGCCCGTGAACAGATAGTCGTTGTCCGCCCGCTGGGTATGACAACCCTGGCATCCGCCGACCCGACCCTGCGCCTCGACGGTTCCATCCGCCAGTCGTTTCACGAAGAACCAGTCGCCGAAGGCCGCGTTGTACCCAGCCACCTTGTACATGATCGTCACGGCGGCGAGCATGCTGTCGGGCATGTAGTTCTCCTTCACGACGATCGCACCCGCGGGCATCGTGCCGGCCTTGCTCGTCAGCGCGTCGAGCGCACCATCGTTCACATACGTCGTGAGCAGCATTCCGTGCGGCTGGGTGCCGGTGTACAACTCGCTCTTGCCAGGCCAGAGCGGCCAGTTCGCCGAGTAGTCCGCGGCCTTGAGGTGCGCCCATAACGAAGCGGCCGTCGTGTCCGGCATCGTGGCCCGCATGGAAGGTGTGCCTTCGGCCTGCTCTTGTTCGGCCGGCGTACATGCTGCCATTGCCAACACGGCCGCTGCCAGCACCATCCCGGTGAATCGCCTCATCTTCTTCTCCATTCGGTTCGTCAAAGAGATCTCTTCCAATGTTGCCATTCGTTATCGATCGCGCCGCGGCAACGGTTGAGGGAGATCGGCTACAACATAGGCCATGACGGCCATCGCTGCCACACACCGCGCCATGTCGGCCGGATCCAGCTTGTCGATCGTGTCGGCATCCGTGTGGTGGTACCAGAAGTACTTCGATCCGTCAACCGAGAGTCCCATGCCGGGAACCCCTGCCCGCATGAGCGGCCCGATGTCGGCCCCGCCACCACGCGGCGCTATGGTACCAGCGTCGATGCGCTCCAAAAGGTTCCCGATCTCGGACACGATGGCATAGGCCGCAGCCGATCCGCCAAATCCGAACCCTCGTGGGCGGAACACGCCAGCGTCCGACTCGATCGCGAGGACATGGCGATCCAGCTCGGCCTGATGGGCATCACGATAGCCGCGCGCGCCCCGCAGCCCGTTTTCCTCGTTGGTCCAAAGCACGACCCGCAGCGTCCGACGTGGCCTCAATCCAAGCCGCTGAATCAGCCGCACCGCCTCCCATGCCGCCACACTCCCACCGCCATCGTCCATCGCCCCCTGCCCCACGTCCCACGAATCGATATGACCGCCCAGTACGACTACCTCGTCGGGGTACTCGGTACCACGGAGCTCCGCCACCACGTTGCGGGACTCGACGTCGGGCAGCGTGCGCGCGCTCAGCGTGAGCCGCACCTCGACCCGCTCGCCGCGGTCCACCATCCGCTGCAACATCTCCGCGTCTTCCACCGTGAGGGCGGCATACGGAATGCGCGGCACGCCCTCGGCGTAGCTCATGGCACCCGTGTGCGGGGTCTGCAACGAGTGCGGCGTGACCGACCGCAGGAGGGCTGCCACCGCTCCGACTCGGGCCGCCGCAATGGCTCCGCCCCCACGGTAGCGCACCGTCTGGCCGTAGGTAGTGAACGGCACATTGAAGAGCACGATCTTTCCCCCAGCCTCTGCAGCACGCGATTCCAGCTCTTCGTAGCTGCCGACCACCATCACCTCTGCCGTGATACCGTCACGCGGCGTCCCCACACTGCCACCGAGACTCAGCATGGGAAGTGCTCGACGCCGCGGCGCGATCAGCTCGGCCGATTCCTCACCCCGCACCCATTGGGGAACCATCACCGGCTCTCCGTGCACGTTCTCCAGCCCATCGCGCTCCATCTCAGCCAGAATCCAATCCAGCGCTCGCTCGAGGTTGGCGGTGCCGCTGAACCGGGGCCCGAATCGGTCCACAAGCTCTGCGAGCCGCTCGTAGGCCGAGCTATCCGAGACTGCGGCACTGATGATCCGGTTCGCAACCGGCTCGTACTGCTGGACGAGATCTTGGGCGGCAAGCGACGGGAGTGGTCTAACGCAGAACAACAACCCAGTGACAGCGCTCCGCCAAAGCAACGATGCGACGGTGTAACGATTCACGGTGTTCTTCCTGAAGAGGGATGACGCTGACGAATGTAACCGGTCGTTCCACTAGCCGTGCCCCGACTCGGGATGGCAAGGGAGACTTCCAGACGACAACGACCGGCCGCCGTGGGACTGGAACAGCGGCGCGTCTGCGCCGGTTGTCGCGACCTTCTCTGATAGATCGAGTCGCTCAGCTCCCGGCTGCGAACGCAAACACCTTGGGCTTCACGAGCCGTTCGAAATCCTTGTACGGCAGCATGATCAGTTCGGTGTGCGTGCAGGCGTTGAAGGCGATCTCGTCGTCTTCGGCCAGGTGACGGTCCGCAAACACTTGCATCCCATAAATGTTGCCGAACGGAGGCATGGCCCCGACTTCACATTCGGGAAACTTGTCCCGGAAGTCCTGCTCGCTGGCCAGCTCGACCGTGGCACCAGCGAGTCCCTCCTTGAGCCGCGCGAAATCGACTTGCAGCGGTGCCGGCAACACGGCCATCGCCAGCTTCCCGTCTACTTTGACCACGACCGTTTTCGCGAGCTCTTTGCCCGGCACATGCGCGGACGCCGCCGTCTTCTGGGACGTGTACGCGGGCGAATGCCGAACGGTTTCGTAGACTACCTTGTGTTCATCCAGGAACTTCTTGAGCATGTTGAGCGGCATGGTGTCCCCCTTCCCTGAGCCAATGTA
This sequence comes from Gemmatimonadota bacterium, assembly GCA_029862935.1. Next base: position 19,896 of record JAOTWK010000020.1, read on the forward strand.
ATCCTGCGCTGTGAACACCGTGTCTGGCAAGCGGAAGAGCTTCATGCCTGCTTCACAGTCGTTTAAAGGCGTGAGGCACATTGTTTGTCCCGGCAGGGGTATGTCGCCCCCAGGCCCACCTCGACATGGCGCGCCGAGGTGCTGGGCGAGATAGGTGTTGCGCGACGCACCTTGACTCGAAGCGCTCGCATTGGCGAACCATGCGGCCGCGGCCGAGCCGTGTGGGAATGGAAACCGGAGCTTCCCATCGCCCTACCGCGAACCCGAAAGAGGCACCGGCGGCGAGGGAAAGAAGAACGGCGGGAGTAATCCCCCGTCCCCGGCTAACCGATGTGCGGGGCGCCCGATCAAATAGCGGATACGGGCGCCCCAGTTTTTTTTGTGTTGTGCGATGAAGGTCGCGAGGGCTCAGCTTCGGCTCAGGCCGACTTCGGACGAAACCGCTGTTCGAGTTCCTTGAGACCCGCAGGCGCGCCGATGATCGTGAGCCGATCTGCCTCGCGAAGCACGGTCCGTCCTTGCGGCACGATCATCTCTCCGTAACGACGAATCAGGGCGATCAGGCAACCCAGCGGCAGTGACAGGTCACGGATCGGGTGACCTATCAGCGACTCGGTGGCTGTCCCGACTTGCAGTTTGAGGGACATGAATCGGTCGTCGCGTAGCAGTGTCTCCTTGAGCTCCTGCTCATGCCGGCTGCTGAGCCAATCATCCATGAAGTCCGGGTCCTCGACCCGCCCGGCCAGTTGCGCCAACACGCGAAGGTGTTGACCCGGATCGGCCTCACCACTGACAAGGAAGAAGACGGCTCGGATCGGCTG
>JAOTWK010000025.1 GCA_029862935.1 Gemmatimonadota bacterium
TTCAGATCGCGCCGGGGTTCGATCAGGTGAACGGACAACTCATCGCGCTTGTTCTGCCGGCGAACGTGGTGCTTGGATGTGTTTCGTGGCGGAGGTTGGGTGCGAGTCACCATACTCCACGCGCGCGGGTGCATTCGTATTGACATCAAAGGAAGACGATGTCAGGGTTCTGCACTGCTGGGTACCGCTAGATACATCGGCATAGACACTGCGGTCTTGTACTCGCATGGACCTGGCGAGCGCGCAGGTTTTGAAGGAAGTTGAGTAGTGATGCGCTCGACGATTATGGGGACACGTTCACCGAACGGCGTGGCTCGCGAGCGAAAGGCTCGCAGGTCATGCGCGAGCCGTTAGACAGTTCGTAACCATCGAATCCACGTGACCTTCAAGATCCTCTTTGGGCTGTTGGGCGTCGCTGGCATTGTGCTGGTCCTCCAGCTCGCCTCCAGTGTCGTAGACGAAACCTCCGATTGGCTTGCCTCGCGGCTTGGGGTATTGACCATTCGCGCCGCAACCTTAGGGCGGTACCCGCGCCGTCCATTGTCACAGAAGGCCGAAGTGCTGAGCGCGGTACTGGGTGTGTTCGTGCTCGTTGCACTTGTGGTCCTAATCATCTATGTCGTGGCGACTGTCTAACACGCGCATGGACTAGCCGAGCGCGTACGTTCTCAAGGAAGCGGAATGACTGAGCGCCTGGCGTTGATACGAGTACGTTCACCGATATGCGCACCCCGCGGGCCTCATCGCTCGCAGGTCATGCGCTGACCGTTATGCCTACGGAAGAGCGCGTCGCTTGAAAGGCCAGATGGAGGATCCTATCCAGCACTCGTTCAGGAGTTGAGATTCCTATGCGCGCGTTGACCCAACTTGCAGTTCTTGGTTTGGTACTCCTGACCAACATCCGGCCAGGCCTCGCACAGAGTACGTCCCTCAAGGGATCGCTCCCGCTGCTGACCCGCATCGAGCTCGCCGTGCGCGTCGACTACGAGTCCGAACGGGTTGTCGGCACGGCTACGCTGACGCTGGAGAATGCGTCGACGACGTCGCTCGCACGCGTGCCGCTTCTACTTAACCGACTGATGCGCGTCAAAGCGGTTCGGGGCACCGGGGGAGGGGCACTGGTTCATCGTCAGCGCATCACATCGTTCGAGGACGTTGGGAAATTTCAGGTCAATGCTGTGGAAGTCGACTTGCCGGCGACGCTGCTTCCCGAGGAGTCCGTTCGGCTTGCCGTAGCCTTTGAAGGCTATCTTGTCGGCTACACCGAAGTTGGCATGCTCTATGTCAGAGATCACGTCGACTGGGAGTTCACGATCCTGCGCGAGGACGCACTTGCCTTCCCTGTCGTCGGAGTTCCGTCAATGCGCGTCAACCGTGCCGCAGCGCGCGAGCCATTCGATTTTGAGGTGTCGGCCACAGTGCCCCAGGACCTGATCGTCGCCACCGGGGGTGAGCAGATCGGGCGCGCGGTCCGCAACGGCTTGGTCACCTGGCGCTTCCGCAGCCGGGAGCCAGCACCGTATTTGATCGTCACGATTGCACCGTATCAGGTCATTGAGGCAGGCGGTTTGCGTGTATTTCACTTTCCCGGCGACAGTGTCGGGGCGCAAATGGTACTCCAAGCATCCCGACGAGCCGCTGCGCGCTTGCAAGAGATGTTTGGCCCACACGAACGGGCGCTGGCGTTGAATGTGATGGAGATCCCAGACGGCTGGGGCTCGCAAGCGAGCCTTGCCGGCGGCATCATCCAGGAAGCGAGCGCCTTCCGGGATCGGGATCAGATGCGCCAGCTCTACCACGAGATGTCGCATCTCTGGAACGCCCGAGACGTTGATACCCCGAGCCCGCGCTGGAACGAGGGCTTGGCGATGTTCTTACAAGACCGGCTTGCCCGTGAGATCGATGGCTGGGACGGCGGCGCAGATGCCCTGCAGCAGACAGCAACTCGGTTGCTTGACCAGTGCGGAAGCGACCAGCGCTGCAGCCGCGTTCCCCTGCGCCAGTACGGCAACGAGCACATGACGGACTTGTCCTACTCGGTCGGCCGATTGATGTTCGCCGTCCTGTACCACGCGCTCGGCGACGAGGTGTTTGACCGTGCGCTGTACCGGCACTACCAGGCGCGCAAGGCGTCGGGCACGAGCACTGACGACATCGTCCGGGCGTTCGTCGACGTTGGCGGGCCGGTCGCACAATCCATCTTCGACGATTGGTTGGAGTCTGCCGCTTGGATCAAGCGACTGCGCGACTCGGATTCCCTGCAGGCGATGTTCGATGGCTATCGGAAATAGGGTCTCATTGCGGGCAAAGACGCAGAAAGCCGAGCCCTCCCGTTGGAGGGCGTTCTAGAGTGCTTATCGAGCCGAGGCATAACAAGCGGATGAAGCTGACGGTCGCCTTTGGCGCCCGCAGCTCATGCGCTGACCGTTAGACAGCAGCATGCAACTGGGTGTCGCACATCATGATGATTGTCATCTTGTTCCGGGGTGAATCGAATTCACTAGAGTTTCGCGAAATTCTGACGCCGAGCAGTCGTAGCGACTACGGTTCCAGTTGGCTGGGTGCCAGCTAACGATCTTATGAAAGCAGTTGTCATGAAACGCTACGGCACGCCCGACGTGCTCGAGCTAGCGGACGTGGTAACACCGACGCCCACGGCTCGTGAAGTCCTCGTCCGCGTGCATGCCGCGTCCGTCAACGATTGGGACTGGGGCCTGCTTCGGGGCGCGCCGTTCGCATACCGTATGTTCACCGGTTTCTTCACACCGAAGGTGCACGTCATCGGCTGTGATATCGCTGGGCGCGCCGAAGCCGTAGGCAAATCCGTCAGAGCGTTTCAGCCGGGTGACGAGGTCTACGGCGATCTGTGCATGAGCGGCTTCGGCGCGTTTGCGGAATACGCCTGTGCGCCGGAAGCGGGCCTCGCCCACAAACCGGCCAAAATGACCTTCGAGCAAGCCGCTGCCATCCCGCAAGCGGGCATGCTTGCGGTGCAGGGCCTCATCGATGTGGGCCAGATTCGATCCGGCCAAAAGGTGCTCCTGAACGGGGCGGGCGGTGGCGTTGGCACGCTCGCCTTGCAGATGGCCAAGCTCCACGACGTCGAGGTGACCGTCGTCGACAAGGCCGACAAACTGGACATGCTGCGTGCCATGGGTGCAGACCACGTCATTGATTACCTGAAGGAAGACTTCACTCGGAGCGGTAAGTGCTATGACCTGATCCTCGATGTGAAGACCAATCGTTCGCCACTTGCCTACGCACGTGTGCTAAATCCCCATGGAACGTATGCCACCGTCGGGGGCGCCCCATCCCGCCTGCTACAGGTATGGGGGTTGGGTCCTTTGATATCGCGGTTGTCCAAGAAGCACATCCGTCTCGTTATGTTGAAACCCAACAAGGATCTGGCATACATGAATGAACTGTTTGAAGCCGGGAAATTGGCACCGGTCATTGACCGGTCGTACCAGCTCGCCGATGTGCGCGAAGCGCTCCGGTTCTTTGGCACAGGCGATCATAAGGGCAAGATCATCATCACCATGCCTTGAACGCTGTCGCACGTGCTGGTGCGCCCACCATCTACGCTTGTAGGGATTGGGCTCTGCAGCCTAACAACCAAATGCACCTGCCGGGGCGCGTTCGTCGAAAAGGAATACCGCGTTTGTGTGCCGACGAGTGATTGTGCACGTTTAAGCCATTGAGAGCAGCCTGTGGCTGCGATATTCCCCTTGAGAAGTCGCCCGCAGGTGATTTGCTGACCGCTAGGCCGACAGAACCCATGGGGACGAAAAGGGGGGCCCCGTGCTGACCACCCATCTTGATCGAGGTCTGGTTCTTCTTGCGGCGTGCACGCTGGCTCTTGTCGGCTCCTGTTCCACGGAGTTGAACCGAGCCTGGACGCCCGAGAACGCTACTCTGGTCTTTATGTCAAGTCGAGACGGCAATGCCGAGGTCTATTCGGTCACCGCTGGCTCACCTGAATGGATGAATCTCACTCGCACTCAGGCTTCGGAAAACTGGCCCGAGTGGTCTCCCGATGGGCGTCAGATCGCCTATCAAAGCAATCTGTACGGCAACCTTGACGTTTGGGTGATGAACGCGGATGGGTCGGGCGCAAGACCCCTCACCGATGATCCGGCCCATGACTACGTGCCTGCCTGGTCGCCCGACGGCACCAGAATCACGTTTGCCTCTTGGCGCCGCGAGCCTGGCGACACCGCAGAGGCCGTGCACATTTACGTAATGAACGCGGATGGAACAGAGCAGCGAAGGCTCTTCCCAGAGTCACCAGGAACTTCCACCTCGACCCAGTGGGTCCCTGACGGACGGAGCTTCCTCCTCAGCAGGAAAGTCGGTGACCAAGGGGCAGACCTGTTCGTTGTCGATTCCAACGGCAACACGATCCAGCGGTTAACGAATGACGAATTCTCGAACGGCGCGGGCGCGTTCTCCCCGGATGGGAAACGTGTTGCCTTCCACTCCGACCGCGGTGAGGAGTCCGACATCGTCGTCATCAACGCCGATGGGTCCGGCCGGCGCACAGTTGTTTCCGAAGGTCAGAACTGGTACCCAAGCTGGTCGCCGGACGGACGATGGTTGGCGTACACGGCAAACGTATCCGATGGCGCTGACGAAGATCTAGACATCTACGCGGTCCCGGTGGACGGGGGATTATCGCCGACTAGGCTCGCTAGCAGCTCAGGTCGTGAAGCGGAGGGGAGATGGCAGCCCAGACGTTAGGCCCCTCGGGAAGACCCTTGCTACATGGGGCATTGACATGATGAGAACAGCTGCTGCCATATTTTCCTCGTTGACCGTGGTCGCGTTCCCTGACTTGGCCGCAGGCGGAGGTGAACACATGCAAGATGCACGTAGCCCGGTTGCACCAGCGGTCGACAAAGTGATCCACATATCGGCGCTGGTCGCCGTACCTCCAGCCAAGGCGTTTGCTTACTTCACCAACCCCACGCTCCTCAAACAGTGGCTGACCGCTGCGGCGGATGTCGAGGAACATGTCAGTGGCAAGTACGAGTTGTTCTGGCAACCTGATGATCGCGAGAACAACAGCACGATTGGATGCCGGGTAACGACATTCGCCCCCGGGCAACTCTTGGCGTTTCAATGGCGGAGCCCCAAGCAATTCAAGTCATTCGCGAACACGGCGGATCCACTGACACATGTTGTCGTCACTTTTGTTCCGGAGGGGTCCGAAACACGCGTCCACCTGATTCACACCGGCTGGCGCAGCAGCGCGGAATGGGAGGAGGCGCGTGCTTGGCAGGAGAAGGCGTGGACGGGAGCATTTGAGGAACTGAAGCGTGTGGCCAAGGAGTAAGGAGGCCGACCTCACGCTCGAGCGGACCGTCCTGCGAGTGGCCTTTGCGGTGATCGTAGCTTCGCAGCTTGTGGCGCTCCACGCGTTTGTGCGAATTCTTCGGGTGCTCAGGCACTCGCGGAGCGAGATTGCGGCCTAACACGCGCCTGTAGCTGGCGCGCGCTCACGTGCTGAAGGAAGTTATGTTTGCTCGGTTGGACGACAGTGAGGTCCGATCGACATCTTTGCCCTCAAGGTGATCACGCGCGCAGGTTAGGCGCTGACTGTCAGGTGGCACCCGCACCTCGCGGGCAGTGCAGACTCCGTACAAGGGACCTTCATGGCTGCCAAACGCTCGGGACCGCCGAAGAGCCTCGTGCCCGCCCCGCCGGTAGGCGAGCTACGTGACCTGCTGGGCCGCTGCTACAGGGTGTTTGATAGGGTGGCACACCCAAGTCCCAGCGTCACCAGCGAGTGGCGCTGCTACAAGAAGGGCACACCGCCGGTCCTAAAGGTCATCGACGGCAAGCGCACACTCTACTATGTGCGGCCCGACAGAGGCTCCGTGCATGTCACCGTGGTGCTGGGACGCTTGGCCTGTGATGCGGCGTTGGCGGGCCGGGTGCCCGCTCATCTCCACGACGTGATCCGATCCGCAAAGCAATTCCCGGAGGGTCGGGCTGTCCGCCTTGAGCTGCATCGGCTGGCCGACGTTGCCGATGTCGAGGCGCTCTTGGCGGTCAAGCTCGCGCCGGCTGCCGCCGCAGGTGACACCTAACAAACGCTTGAAGCAGTCAGGCGCTCGGGGAGTAGGGTTCCCTGCGGGGAGGAAGTGCCGATGTCGAACCGAGGAACAATGATTATTCGATGCGGCAGGCTGTTCGCGTGCAGCTCAAGCGCTGACCGTTAGGTCGCCCGTGTTACGTGTCCGGTACTGACGTGCAGAAGCTCGAGGAGAATCTGGCCGTGGGACCGTTTCCCGAGACCGACGGTTGGAGATGGCTTTATCGAGCGTTCGAGCAGGTTGCGCCGGCAGGACAGTTTCTCAGGCGGGTCGTCTGCCATTACTTCTGGCCAACTGCGCTAGAGCGCTGGCGTAGCGGTTGGATCTATAGGCTTCTTGGAGTGCATCTGGTTGGCGCGGTCATTCCGACCGGCGGGATAGTTATCCGGCGCGTCTTTCGTGCGCGTATGGCGCCGTACACGCTGTCCGGAACCTCGGTTGGTGGCGCACGTTCGTTCTATTACAGGACTTGTGTCTTTGAGACTCTGCACATGCCCTTCTTTCTTGCACTAGCCGCATTGGCCATCCATCGGTTCGCCACGGGGAGAATCGACTTGGCATTGGAGAATGCCGGGATCAATCTGGCCATCAACTTCTACCCCATGCTGCACCACCGCAGAACACGTACAAGAATAGTGAAGCTACTTCATGACCGAGGAACAAGGCAGGCACAGTCGCGACGCGGCACGCAGTCGTTAGGCAAAAATCTCTGAGGATGAGTATGGTGAGGGATAGTAGATGTCGAAGCGTCTGGCTACAGACATCGCGGCCTTTCTCAAGGTGAACGAGCGATACCGAAGCTGGGAGCGGCTGCCCGATGAGTTCCTGCGGAGGAGTCGGCGCCTCTCTGCAGAGAAGGTCGTTGAAGTGGCCCTTGATCTCTGGAAGCGGGGCGAGCACCGCTTCCGGTGGGCTGCGGTGACGCTGCTCCGATCGCATCCCATGGCATTTCGCTGCGTTCGCTGGAGGTCGCTTGAGGAGATGGGCGACCGGATGGGCAATTGGGGTGACGTGGATACCTTCGCTTCCTTGGCTGGACCGGCATGGCGAAGTGGGCAGATCAGTGATTGGCGAGTGCACCGGTGGGCCCGCTCGCAGAACCGGTGGTGGCGTCGCGCAGCCCTTGTCAGTACCGTCTTTCTCAATCGCCGATCGGTGGGAGGGCGTGGGGACACAGGGCGTACGCTTGCGGTTGCCGAGCTGCTGGCCAGCGACCGCGACGACATGGTGGTCAAAGGGATGTCCTGGGCTCTTCGGGAACTGATACCCGTCGACCGCCGTGCGGTGGAGCGGTTCCTGAGAAAGCACGACGATGTCTTGGCGGCGAGAGTCAAGCGCGAGGTCCGGAACAAGCTAACGACAGGGTTGAAGAACCCTCGCTCAAAGGGAAGTCGACGAGGGAACGGTGCCCGACGATCGGCATCGAGTGGTCTGATTCCATGAGGCACAGCACCATTCCCGATCGTTCCTATGCTTTTTCCCGCGGGACGCCGACCGTAGGTTCCTAGATATCCCCAAGGATCGGACTGTGTCATACGTCCCGTCCTGTCGTGTGTACTCGCCACAAGCTGACTGGTTCAATCAGGGTCGCGAAACTCAAAGAGGGCTCTCCACATGTCCTTCCTCATGTCCCTCCTCCGCCGCCGCAGCGTCCTCATCACCCTCGTTGCCGTTCTCGCGCTAAGTGGCTGGCTCCTCGTCCGCGACACCGGCGCGGAGGACGCGTCGATCATCGCTCCGGTGAAGCGCGGTGATTTCCGGGTCACGGTTACCACGTCGGGAGAGCTGAGCGCTGAAGAGTCGGTGAACGTCACGGCGCCCGCCAACGCCCAGCAGATTCAGGTCTACCAGTTGACGATCCAGTCGATCGTTCCCGAGGGGACTGAGGTCCAGGCGGGTGACGTGGTCGCCCAGTTGGACCGGTCGCAGGTGGCCGCGAAACTGTCGGAAGTGACGCTGGCCCTCCAGAAGGCAACGGCCGTCTACGAGCAGGCCATGCTCGACTCGACGCTGACCCTGTCCCAGGCGCGCGAAGACATCATTGGCCTCGAGCTGGCGCTCGAGGAACGCCGGCTGGCTGAGGAGCAGGCAGTCTACGAGGCTCCCACGGTCCGGCGCCAGGCAGAAATCGATCTGGAGAGAGCCGACCGTCAGCTCAATCAGGCCCGCGAGGCTTACAAGACCAGGGTGGAACAGGCCGAGGCAAAAATGCGCGAGGTGGGCGCCGACATGGAGCGCGAGCGCAACCGGCTGGCAATCGTGCAGCAGGTCATGGAGGGGTTCACGGTCCGCGCGCCTGCGCCGGGCATGGTGATCTACGTGAAGGAGTGGAACGGCCGGAAGAAGACCGTAGGCTCGCGGGTGTCCCCCTGGGATCCGGCAGTGGCGACGCTACCCGACCTCACCAAGATGGAGTCGATCACGTACGTCAACGAAATCGACATCCGGAAGATCGCTGAGGGGCAGCCCGTCACGATCTCGCTCGATTCCGACCCGGACAAGCGACTCGAGGGCACGGTCACCGCCGTCGCCAACGTCGGCGAGCAGCGGCCCAACACCGACGCCAAGGTCTTCGAGATCCAGATCAAGGTCGAGGGATCCGACACAACGCTCCGACCGGGCATGACGACCGGGAACGCCATCGAGACCCAGGTTCACGAGGACGTGCTGTTCGTGCCGATCGAGGCACTGGGCAGCGAGAATGGCATTCCGTTCGTGTACCACAGAGACGGGGGCCGGGTGCGCAAACGTGAGGTCGTGACCGGAGCCATGAACGAGAACGAGGTGGTGATCGTTCGGGGGCTCGAAGAGAACGACGCCGTGTTGCTGGCCCCGCCCCCCAACGGCGCCGAGATGACGCTGGAGCGCTTGCCTGACTCTCCGGTACCGGAGTCGGGGGCGGAACCTGTGGTGCGCGCCGATACGTCCGACCGCAGCGGGTTACCACCACAGGACACCGTACCGCTGGACACCATAGAGTTGGACACCACAGCGCCCGGTCGTTGACCACGTGAGCGACCGGTTGGATCACTTCCGCCAGGCAGTTCGCGGGCACTTCCTCTTCAGCATGCGGACGGCGGTGGAGGCCGTGGGCCACAACAAGCTGCGGGCCGCGCTCACATCGCTCGGCATTCTCTTCGGGGTGGCCTCCGTCATCGCTATGCTGGCGATCGGCAAGGGCGCCGAGCAAGAACTCCTCGAGCAGATGAAGCTCCTGGGCTCCAACAATGTGGTCATCACGCCGCTCGTCGAGCAGACGGAGGAGGACTTGACCCAGGAGCAAGCCGACCGTGAGGTCGAGCGGTTTTCGCCGGGTCTCACGTATGCCGATGCGCAGGCGATCGAGCAGGTCATTCCGGCGGTCGAGATCAGCGCTGCGGAAATCGTGCTCAACACGTCGTTCACTCGCGAGGGGTTCAGACGATCCGGCAAGGTCGTCGGCGTGGATACGACGTATTTCCGGTTGACCAACCTGAGCCTGGTGAGCGGCAGCATGTTCGACGCGATGCAGGTTGCGCGTGGACTCCCAGTGGCCATCATCGGGGACGGCATACGGACGCGTTTCTTCATGACCGAAGACCCGATCGGCAAGCCGCTCAAGGTGGGACGCACGTGGGTGACGGTGATCGGCGTTTTGGCCGACCGCCGGTTCAGCGGCGAAGCGTCGTCGCGGTTGGGGATCCGCGACGCCAACATGGATGTCTATATCCCGGTCAACACGATGCTCCTCCGGTTCCGGAACCGCGCGTTGGTGACGCAACGTGACGTCCAGATGGCGTCACGTCCGGCGGGGGTCGACGACGAGGAGGCGCCCGAAACGGAAGAACAGCGGGCCGAGCGCACCAACCGCAACCAGCTCGACCGCATCATCCTGCGCGTGAACGAATCGAAACTCGTTCCGGGGACCGCCGAGGTGGTCCAGCGCCTACTCAAGCGACGTCACAACTCCGTCGTCGATTTCGAGATCACCGTGCCGGAGTTGCTGCTGCAACAAGAACGGCGGACGAAGGCGATCTTCAACGTGGTGCTCGGGTCCATTGCGTCGATCTCGCTGATTGTTGGCGGGATCGGCATCATGAACATCATGCTCGCGTCCGTTCTCGAACGCATTCGCGAGATCGGGGTGCGCCGCGCGGTCGGCGCCACCCGCAACGAGATTCTCTTCCAGTTTCTGAGCGAGGCCGTCCTGATCAGTGTGGTGGGCGGTGTCGCCGGCATCATCCTGGGTGCCGGATTGAGCGTCGCCATCGAGCGTGCCGCCGGGATTCAGACCGTCGTGTCGTACGTCTCCGTGTTTCTGGCCTTCGGTGTGGCCTTGGCTGTCGGGCTTGCCTTTGGGATCGCGCCGGCCTATCGGGCCGCGCAACAAGATCCCGTTGTCTGTCTCCGCCACGAGTGAGTCTCATGGTTCGACATCTCCCACTCCGTGCCGCCGCCCGATGGGCGACGTGCTGTCTCGCATTCTTCGGTCCGGCCCACGCCGCAGCACAGGAATCGGTGGCGCGTCTCACGTTGCCCCAGGCGATTGAACGTGCCCTGGAACGGGGGCACCAGGCAGCGGCCGCCGAAGCGACTCGGGACGCGGCGTACTATCGGGGGGATGCGTTCTACTCTCGGCTCTTGCCCCGACTGTCCGTCGCCGGCACCGTCCCGGCCTACAACCGTTCCATCATCGAGGTCCTGCAACCGGACGGGAGCACGCTGTTCCGCCCCCAGAATCAGACGAGTGCGGCGCTGACGGCGACGCTATCGCAGACGATCCCGGTCACTGGCGGGGACGTATTCATCTCGTCCTCACTGTCCCGCGTGTCCGTGAGCGGAACGCAGGACGTGGTGACCTGGTCGTCCACTCCGGTCACCATCGGCCTCCGGCAACCGATCCTGCGGCCGAACGCGGTGGCGTGGAACCGCAAGGAACAGCCGGTGCGGAAGGACCTGGCGTCCCGACAGTACCTCGAGGCGCGCGAGGACATCACGGTCGAAACCACCCGCCTCTTCTTCGACGTGTACGCGGCGCGCGTGGCGCTGGAGACTGCGCGTTCCAACGCCGGGGTCAACGACACGCTCTACACGCTCAATACCGGGCGGTTCGAGATCGGCTCGATTGGTGAGAACGATCTCCTCCAGAGCGAACTGGCGCTGCTGCGCTCCCGGACCAGCCTGGACGGAGCGCGGCTGGCGTACGAGCGGGCGTTGGCGGCGCTCCGGATCCAGCTCAACATGCCACTCGACACACCCCTCGAGGTCGTGGTGCCGGCGGCGATCCCCGACTTCGAGCCCGATTCGGCCCGCGCCGTGGTCCAGGCACTGCAGAACCGGTCGGTGGTGCGCGACATTGATCTCCAGGATCTGGAGGCGGACCGGCGGGTGGCTGAAGCCAAGCTGAACAACGGGATCGGCGGGACGCTGCAGGCCAGCTACGGCTTCAACGCCACCGCGCCCGAGGCGAGCGGCGTCTACAGCAATTTGCTCGAGGCCCAGCGGCTCACGGTCTCCGTCGAGATCCCGCTCATTCAGTGGGGCGCCGCGCGCGAGGAGGTTCGGGCCGCGGAGGCGGACCGCGCGCAGACGGAGAGTCGCGCACAGTCCATGCTCGAGCAGACCGCGCACGAGGCCCGGTTTGCTGCGCTCGAGCTGTCACAGGCCAAACGCAACCTGGCGCTCTCTGCCACCGCCGACACCGTGGCCGGCAAGCGCTTCGAGGTCGCGTACAACCGCTACGTGATCGGGCGGATCTCGATCGACAACCTCTACATCGCGCAGGGAGAAAAGGACGAGGCGAGGACGCAGTACGTGCGCGCTTTGCGCGGATACTGGGAGGCGTACTATCGGCTCCGCCGAGTGACGCTCTACAACTTCGAGCGAGAGGAAGTGATCCGGTAGCCTGGGACGCTCGGGCGAGGGAATCCAAAGCTGGGTTGCCGGCCGGCGGCGGTGAATCTTGAAGCCGTGAAGGCGGCGGTCTGCCCGCCAGAACCGAGTGTCACCCGTAACGTTTGGTGCTGGGAAAGTGCTCTAGCAAGTAGGGCCCCTGTGCAGTCAGGGCTCGAGTCACGCGCTGTGTGTTCGCGCGCGCTGTTCAGGGCCGTGTGTTATGCTGCCGCTCGTGTGCAGTCTAACGCGCGGACGCCTTGGCCAGTCCGACCTCTAAGCCACGGCGATATTGCCAGTTGTGATTGGAGGAGGGCGATTCACTCGTGTGCTGGACTGCGAGGAATTTGCGTGATAACGCGATATCTTGGTCAGCATAATACTAGTTAGCTAGCAAGTCACCGAGGGAGGCTCCATGTTCAAGTCACTCGCCCGTTGCACCCTGGCCGTGGTGCTCAGTTTCGCGGTCACAACCGCACTCCTCGCACAGGACTCATCGCAGAAGCTGATCGTCATTGATGCCGGGCACGGTGGCTTCGACCCAGGCGCCAAGGCGGTCACAGGAATGCTCGAGAAGGATGTCACGCTCGCCTTCGCCCAGCAGCTCGCCGAGACCCTGATCGGCGCGGGTGCCGCCGTTGAGTTGACACGCGGCACGGACACCTATGTCTCGCTCAAGGAGCGAGCGGCCAGTGCAGACGACGCAGCGCTGCTGCTGTCGATTCACACAGCGGCTGCTCCGACTGCGTCAAGCTCTGGCATGTACATCTTCGTGCCACGTGATCATCCTCCGAGCGAACGGCTTGCAGCAGTGCTCACCGAGCATCTGCAGGACGTTGCCGCCATGCCGATCGCGGCAACGCGAGCATACGATTTCCACGTGTTCCGCGGTGTCCGCTGCCCCGCTGTCATGCTCGAGTTGGGTCATCTCACGAACGCAGACGACGCTCGGGTGCTGACCGATCCTGACTTTCGGCGCCAGGTCACTGCGGCGGTCGTGGTGGCCTTGCAGGCAGCGGGTTTTGTCCCCGCGGGCGAGTGAGGTGAGCGGTCGGGTTGCTAGCTAACAAGCGCATGGACCAGCCGAGCGCGGACGTTCCAAAGGAACTTGAGTGTTGATGCGCGTGGCGTTGATACGAGCACGTTCACCGATACACGTGGCCCGCGAGCGAGGCGCTCGCAGGTCATGCGCTGACCGTTAGGCCGCTGTGTAGACGAGGAGACTGATCGTGGTCCCCAAAACCGTCGGACAACAACTCGCCAACCGACTGATTCTCGGACTCTTTGGCATTGTCCTCATCCTTTTCGCTGCTGGGGCACTTTTGCTTGGTCTGCGCCAAGAGGCCTTTGGAGCGATTGGCTATATCGTCACGGTTACGGTCGCCGTAGCATTGCTTGCTGCCGGCTTGCGCCAGATCTACCACGCGATAGCCGGCCACCTGCCGCGATGGTATACAGAAGTGTTGTTGTTTGGCGCAGGTGTCTTGGTAGGTGGTCCTGATCGCAAATAGGCAACGGCCTAACAAGCGCATGGACCTGCCGAGCGCGTACGTTTTAGAGGAGCTTGAGTGGTGATGCGCCTCGCACTGTTCCAAACACACGTTTGAGGAGAAGGTGGCTCATGGCAGTACGAATCGTGCGCCTCGGAACCAGCAGGGGTGCCAAAGAGGGACTTCGGATCGGGACCGTTAGGCGCCCCCCGCGAGGAGTTCCCAAGCGTGAGCTTGCATCGCAGAACTGGTATGATGTCTGGTTTCCGAACCTCGCGCCGAGTCCGGAACTCATGAAGCGCGGGCGGGCAGCACGAAGCGACCGCGACTGGAACGCCTTCAAGAAGAAGTATCGCACTGAGATGTCGGAGCCCGACCAAGGCCGCGTGCTCGATCTGCTCGCAGCGCTGTCTCACAGGACGGACCTTGCCGTGGGGTGTTATTGCGAGGATGAGTCGCGGTGTCACCGGTCCGTACTCCGAGAACTACTCGCTGAGCGCGGGGCCGAGATTGCGTAGTCCGGCGCCGTCGGGCGTAGGGGCCTAGGGGTGGTGAAATCCCGGCGTGAAGCTGCTGCCTAACAGGCGTTAGGTGGACAGCTCCGAACCCATGAGCAAGATCTTCTTCTACGGCCTGTTTATGGATCGGTCTCTTCTCACTGAGAAGGGTCTTCACCCAGAGATTATCGGGCCCGCAGTGCTACCCGACTACCGCATCCACATCGGCGAGCGAGCAACATTGCTGCGATCCGCTTCGAGTCGCGCCTATGGCATCGTGATGGAGCTCGCCGACCAGGAGGCTCGCGCGCTCTACTCGGAACCGAGTGTTCGCGAGTACATACGAGAACGCGTACAGGTGGAGCTGTTGGACACAAGCGAAGCTGTCGAGGCGTCCTGCTACAACCTGCCGCGCGAGTTGGGCCTAGCCGGGGCGAATCCCGCTTACGCGACCGAGCTATCACAGTTGGTTGAGGCGCTGCAGTTCGATTCGGCATACGTCGAAGAAATCGCTGCGTTCGGCGAGGTGTCGTAGTTTCGTGTCCGCGGGTCCCCAGTCCAATCGAGATGACGCCGCCGCTCGATGTCGGAAGGATCGAACCGAATTCCGGCCGGTCGCCCCGAATGCAGCGTGGCGTGTTCCGAATGGCGATTGCCGTCCCGGGACCTCGGATTGGCGCGACTGGGATTCGGGTTGGCAAGCCCGAAACGCCGATCGCCACGTCCGGTTCTCGGGTCGACATGTCCGCCATTGGGCTCGGCGTACCGGGAACTCGGATCAGCATGCCCGCAGCTCGGATCACCGTGCCCGGCTCTTGGGCTACCAGGTCCGCCATTCCGCTCGGCGTGCGCAGAATTCGGATCGGGACGTCGAGTACTCCGATGGCCAGGGCCGGAACTCGGATCGGCACGGCCAACATTCGGATTGTGGCAGCCGATATTCCGACCGCCACGTCCCAAATTCGGCTCACCGTGCCCGGGACTTGGGTCGGCGCGCCTGGGATTCGGATCGTCGCATCCGACCTCCCGATCACCGCATACGGAACGTCGATCGCCACATCCGGATTTCGGTTTGACCCGATCGGAATTCGGTGTGAGCCACCCCAAACGGCGGTTCGAGGTGCTGTAAGTCGAGTGGCGGTATTGGTTTATACGGCATCGTGACCGGCGTCGCGCGTCAGCAGGGTTCCAAGGATATGGGCGGCCATGGAAGGGCCCGAGCCGGTGCGGGTGCGGGTGACCCTGCTCGTGGTGATTCGACCATGATTGAGCCGCTACCTAACACGCGCATGGACCTGGCGGGTGCGTGCCGTTTCAAGGAAGTTGAGTGGTGATGTGCCTGCCGTTGATCCGCACACGTTCACCAAGCGGTGTGGCCAACGGGCGTGGCGCTCAGCAGGTCATGCGCGAGCCGTTAGGCGGCGGAAGGCGCTATGCTGCGCACCTTGCCGAGATTCAGAGGAGTACCAATGATGAAGAGAGTCACTGGAATTGGAGGGATCTTCTTTCAAGCGAAGGACCCAACCGCACTCCGCGCCTGGTACAAGACACACCTCGGTATTGATGTTCAAGATTGGGGCGGTGCTGCATTCCCTTGGGCGGACGCCAATGGCAGCCCTATGAAGGGGACCACGATCTGGTCTATTGAAGCCGCCGACGGGGACCATTTCGCGCCGAGCAAGGCGCCGTTCATGGTCAACTATCGAGTGAACGACTTGTTCGCACTGCTTGACGCCCTTCGTGCGGAAGGCTGCAACGTACTGGAGAAGAGCGATGATTCTGAGTACGGAAAGATCGGGTGGGTCATCGATCCGGAGGGTAACAAGGTTGAGCTATGGCAGCCACCAGCGGGGCAATGATGCTCGGCGCCGGAACCGCCGCGCCGTCGCCTAACACGCGCATGGACCAGCCGAGCGCGTACGCTTTAGAGGAAACGGAATGCCTGAGCGCCTGGCCTTGATACGAGTACGTTCACCGATAAGCGCGTCTAGCGGGCTGTTCGCTCGCAGGTCATGCGCTGACCGTTAGGCGACGCAATGCACCGCTCTCACCAAGCCAACCACCAACACGAAACGAAAGGAAACAACAATGACAACGGCAATCATATTCCACGAAGTTCAAGATGGCACGATCTGGGCCAACGCCTGGAAGAAAGGACCAGGAAGCCGACATGAGATGTTCGGAAAGCTTGGAGTCAACTGTCGCAACTTCCGCGACCCCAAGAACCCCAATATGACAGGAATCATGGCGGAGATACCCGATATGGGGAAATTCCAGGAGCTGCTACAGTCGGACGAGGGCACGAAAGCAATGCGGGAGGACGGCCTGAAGGTCGAGACGATGCGGATGTTGGTTGAGTTCACCCCATAAAAGGTCCAAATGACGGCGGCCGTCTAACACGCGCATGGACCTGGCGAGCGCGTACGTTTTGAAGGAAGTTGAGTGGTGATGCGCCTGGCGATGATCCCAGTGCGTTCACTGAGCGGCGTGGCCCGCGAGCTGGTCGCTCGCAGGTCATTCGCTGATCGTTAGACAGCGAGGTTATGCGTATCACCGACATTGAGATGTATCGTGACGGTGGCTCTATTGAGTTCCGAGTTGAGCGTGATGGCAAGACGAATCACGTTTGGCTCGAGACACCATTTGCAGGAGAGCCGCGCGCCCTCCGTATTGATTCGATTGCTATCTCCAGAGGAGCGGCAGAAGTCTTTCGGCTCATGGATGACATTCAGGAGTGGTGGGAGTCATTACCGTCAGCTCTCCAGGGCAGAGCACTTGAGGCACTGGCCCACACGGGCGCTTTTTACAATCCGACCGGCGAGATGATGGAGGCCATAGATGTGAGCCGAGTGCTCCGCGTCCGAGACTATGTGTCCGAGAATCATGCCGCCTAACACGCGCCTGAAGCTGTTGCGCACGTTCGAATGTGAGGACGACGTCATTCCTCGGCTGGACGGCACCAAGGTTCGTTCCACATCTTTCCGCATGACGAGTCATCACGCGCGCAGCTCAAGCGCTGACCGTTAGATGCCCTAGAAGGCACGAGGATAGAATGAGATTGCTT
This sequence comes from Gemmatimonadota bacterium, assembly GCA_029862935.1. The sequence continues at coordinate 17,021 of JAOTWK010000025.1, forward strand.
GTTTTTGGTTCAACCGGTGGTACAGGACGAGAGCTGCTGATCCAGGCTCTCGACCAGGACCATAGGGTTACGGCATATGCCCGTGATCCGGCGAAGATCGAGGACATACAGCATTCGTGCTTAACCGTTGTTCGTGGCGATGTGCTCGATGCGGTTACTGTCAAGAGCGCTGTAGCTGGACACGAAGGCGTACTCGTGACCATTGGCACAGGCCCTTCGCGCACAACTCTTCGAGAGGAGGGAACACGAAACATCGTTCAGGCTACGCAGGGCACTGGTGTGAAACGTCTAATCTGTCAATCTTCGCTTGGCGTTGGAGATAGTCGAACCAACCTACCGTTTTTTACCAAGTACATCATTGTGGGCATATTCCTTCGACACGCTTTCGCAGATCACGAACGTCAGGAAGCTGTCGTGAGACAAAGCTCGTTGGATTGGACAATTGTTCGCCCTCCTCACTTGAAGGACGGCCCGCGAACGGGAGTGTATCGGCACGGCTTTTCCACAACGGATAAGCGAATCAAAAACTGGATCTCACGTGCCGATGTGGCCGACTTCATGTTGAAACAACTTGTTGACGACACGTACCTTCGTCAGGCACCTGGTGTGTCATACTAGATTAGGTGCGACGCTGCCGAACAGGACGATGAACTGGTCCGCTCGTCCTCCAAATCTACTCCGCGACCGAGCAGCGAGGTAACCAGAATGATCGTTGAAACCCGGTCGTTGCTGATTCGTTATCTGCTCGGAGGCCTGCTCGCATTCGGAGCCTTGAACGCCGTCGCTGGTGGTTACTATGGACTCTCCGGTGCCGAGGGCGTTCCCCTGGAGTTGCTTGAGGGAA
>JAOTWK010000294.1 GCA_029862935.1 Gemmatimonadota bacterium
CACCGCCTGATGGACCGACATCCCGTAATCGATCACGTTCGAGATGTTTTGAAACACGTCCGTGATGATCGTGGCGCCACCGGGCGTACCAAGCACAAGCAGTAGCGCGCCCTCCGGGTCGAGCACGACGGTCGGTGTCATCGCCGACAGCATGCGTTTGCCGGGCTCGATCGCGTTGTTCTCGCCTTGCACGAGACCATATTGGTTGGGCGTTCCAGGCTGTGCTGCGAAATCGTCCATTTCATTGTTGAGAATGAACCCGGCTCCCGTCACCGTCACCTTGCTGCCATAGAACGAGTTGATGGTGGTCGTGAGCGACACGGCATTGCGACTTCCGTCGACAACCGAGAGGTGCGTCGTATTCTGTTCTCGGGACGGCACGCCGAGCCCAGGCTGGACTTCGAGCGACGGGCTCGCGCGCAGGGCACTGATCGTCACCCGTCGGGCAGCCGCGTATTGGGTCGAGAGCATTCGCGTGAGCGGCATGTCCACGAAATCCGGATCGGCCAGATAGGCGTTGCGATCGGCATACGCCCGCTTCCACGCTTCCGCCAGGTAATGGATCATCTGGGGTGAATGCCAGTCCAGTGACGGCAAGTCATAGCCTTCGAGGATCTTCATCATCGCCGCAAGAGTGGCTCCGCCCGACGACACCGGCGGCATCGAGATCACCACGTGATCGCGGTACGTGAACTCGATGGGGTCACGCCAAGCTGCGTCGTAGGTGGCAAGATCCTCAAAGGTGATGATGCCCCCGCCATGCTCCATTTCCTGCACGATGAGATCGGCTGTGATCCCACGATAGAAACCGTCTCGTCCGTCACGTTGGATCCGACGGAGCGTCGCCGCCAGCTCCGGCTGAGAAAACGTCTCGCCAGCTGTTGGTGCTCGCCCGTCCGGGAGAAACGTCGCCTCGGTCGTGGGATAGATTTGCAGAGCGTCTTCAGCCATCCGCAGCGACCGCGCCTGCCGCGCACGTACCTCAAATCCTTGAGCAAGCTCGATCGCCGGCGCCACGAGATCGGCCCATGGTAGCGATCCGAACTGTCGATGCGCTTCCCACAGGCCAGCGACCGTGCCAGGTACCGCGACCGCGAGATGTCCCAAGACCGACCGGTCGGTGAGGGTTCCGCTCTCGTCGAGATACATGTCACGAGACGCTCCGGCAGGCGCCCGTTCGCGATAGTCGAGCGCCGCCGTTTCGCCATCTGCCATCCGGATCAGCATGAACCCGCCACCACCAACATTCCCCGCTTCCGGATTCACGACAGCCAACGCAAACGACGTGGCAATGGCCGCGTCAACAGCGCTTCCACCAGCCCGCAGCACCGCCACCCCCACGTCACTCGCATACGCATCCGTCGACACGACCATGCCGCCCGAGGCGCGCACGGGTTCGGCATCCAAATCGAACGGCCAGTCATCGGGAACGCTCGACCTCCACCCACGCTCCGCACACCCCAGCAGCGCAACGCCGACGAGCACCACGAGGATCTGGAAAACCCGTTTCACATGACCTTCCATCGTCTCAGTCCGTTCTTGTCCGTCTTGAACCGTCTTGGTACTAACGCTCCATCCCGTCCAGCAGCCGCTGGAATCGTGGGTCGTCCCGCAATGACTCGAGGTCCGGGTCCCGTTCCAACCAGTCACGATTGCCGAAACCGGCCCCCAGCGCATGCTCGAGAAACCGGATGGCCTTGTCGGGTTCTCCTTCAAGCGCATACAAGCACGCGACGTTGTAGGCGATACCCCCATCTTCCGGATCGACCGCGACAGCGCGCTCCGCCCAGCGGAGTCCTTCCTCCCGATCGCCCGTGCGGCAATATGCGACCGCACCCATCGTGAGCGCCCGTGCATCATCTGGATTGAGGGCGAGATGGTCCTTGACGACTTCGAGCGCGCGGCGATAGCTCGACTCGGCTTCAGCCTGTCGACCGAGCGCGGCATGAGATTGCGCAGCGAAGAAGCGTGCCGGGTAATCTTCACGCGCCGCGGCGGCACTTTCGAACAACTGCGCCGCCAACTCGGTCTGCCCACGCTGGAAGCACGCGCGAGCATAGAAGTACCGCGGCTCGTAGAGCGACGGATCGAGCCGCATCGCCGTCTCAAACTCCGCGCGAGCCTGATCCAGCTTCCCTTGCTGCAACAACACGAGGCCTGCTGACGAGTGCGCCTCTGGCAGCGCTGGATCCAGCTCAAGTGCCCGCTCGCTGGCCTTCGTGGCAGCCGCAAGTTCGCTCGCATCCCCACCCCAATGCATGTGCAGGATCGCGTGACAGTCGGCGACGCCGGCGTAGGCCAACGCATAGTGGGGATCGATCTCGATCGCACGTTCGAACATCTGCCGAGCGAAGGCCAGACTCTTACGCCGGAACTGATGGAGAAACTGACGCCCGCGTAGGTAATAGTCGTAGGCCTGCACATCGTCCGTTGCTACGCGAGCCATGGCTTCTCTTTCGTCTTCACTCAGCACGACCCGAAGTGCGTGCGCGATGTTCTCGGCGATCTCGTCTTGGATCGCGAACACGTCCGCGAGCTCACGATCGTAACGCTCCGACCAGAGGTGCTTGCCACGGATGGCCTCGACGAGCTGCGCGCCGATGCGGATTCGATCCCCCGCGCGGCGCACACTCCCTTCGAGTACTGCATCGACGTCCAGGGCTCGACCGATATTGCGAACGTCCACCTCTTTTCCCTTGTACACGAACGCCGAGGTCCGCGCCGCGACACGCAACGCACGAACCTTGGTGAGAGCGTTCGTGATCTCTTCGGTGATGCCGTCACTGAAATACTCGTCGTTCTGATCCGAACTCAAGTTGACAAATGGAAGCACGGCAATCGACCGCAGCGCTGGACGACCCGGCCTTGCATCCCGCACCATGAGCGCTTCCATAAACTCCGCCGCTGATCCAAAGCGTTCATCCGGCTCCGCAGCGAGTGCTCGGAGCAGAACACGCTCCATGCCTCGTGGCAACATGTCCAACTGCTCGCGGTCCGACGCCGGCGCATTGGGAATCGTGCTCGTCGTCGTCGACGGCACGTGGACCCACCGGCCGGGTGCGTGCCCTACCAGCATTTCATACAACACGCACCCAAGCCCATACAGATCGCTGCGGCCGTCGATATCGCGACCGCCGAACGCTTGTTCCGGACTCATGTATCCGAGCGTGCCGACGACGAGCCCTTCAAGCGTGATATGCTGACCAGCCGCGCTGATAGCGCGAGCAATGCCAAAATCGGTAACGACGGCCTCCCCACCCGACAACAACACGTTTTCCGGTTTGATATCTCGGTGGATCACACCCTTCCCATGGGCATGGCCGAGGGCGGATGCGACTTGGCGTCCGATAGTCAACGCGTCGTCCAGCGGCAGCGTCTGCTCCCGGCTGAGACGCACTCGCAGCGACTCACCGTCGATGAAGGGCATGACGTAGTACAGGAGGTCGTCGATCTCACCCGAGTCGAACAGCGGTACGATGTGCGGGTGATTGAGCCCGGCAGCGATCGCGATTTCGCGGAGGAAGCGTTCCGAGCCGAGTGTGACAGCGATTTCAGGTCGCAGCGCCTTCACGGCGACTTGTCGGCCGTGCTTCAAGTCCCGCGCGAGAAACACGACTGCCATCCCACCGCGACCCACCTCACGCTCGATCGCGTACTGGTCATGCAGAGCTGCGCGGAGATCAGCTTCGAGTACTGTCACGCGATTACCATTCCCTGCCGTCTTGGTCGCCAGCTCTCAGCCATCAGCCGTCTCCAAATTCTGCCGCTTCTGCCGCCGCGGTCCTCCGCCTTTCCCCTTCCCGCCCTACTGCCCCACCATCGGATCCGCCCTGACCATCAGCGTCTTCTTCATGACTTTCCCGTCGATTGTCATCTTCAGCATGTAGGTCCCGGGCCCGGCCACGGGCATGCCGTATTCAGGCGGCAGGAAGGACGGCACGAAGGGACTCATAAGAATCTGTGCAGCGTTGCGCTCCTCGGCGGGTGTCTGGGCACTGAGGAACTGCTCGTACGCTCGTCGCAGCCGCTGCTGCGCTGGTAGAGACTCGCGGAGCAGCCGATCGAACGTCGCCGCAATCCGCAACCGCTGCGCCTCGGTGTACGGCTTGGCATCGAATCCCAAGTCCCAGCGAAACCGATGCACGCCAGGCGTGGACTCCAGCTCGACCGTGCGTGAATCACCGGTCGAGAGGTCGGCGATCTCGAGTGTGGGTGGAGAGCTAACCGATTCACCAATGTAGTACGTGATGAGCGCCACATTGCGAAAAGCCGCGCGCGGAATGCTCGAAACCGGCTCGATGGTCGCAGGGTTGTCGCCGGCGAACCAGAAATGGCCACGCTGCCCACCGCGACTCCTGTTTTCCCAAATCGTCGCGTGCCGCTGTTCGAACAGGAAGCCGGACGCGTTGCGCACCTCGGGCGTCATCTGCTGCAGTGGCGTGAGATCGTCCAGAATCCACATGGCGCGGCCGTGCGTCCCAATCACCAGATCCATATCGCGGGGGTGGATCACCATGTCCTGTACGGCAACGGTCGGGAAGCCCGTACGCAGCGGCGTCCACCGGCCGCCTCCATCGAGGGTCACGAACAGCCCGAACTCCGTTCCGACGAACAGCAGCTTGGGATTCCGCAGATCCTCTCGCAGAAGGTGCACGACCTGCCCGTCCGGGATGTTCCCGATGATGTTGATCCATGACCGGCCATAATCGGTCGTCTTGAACACCCACGGCGTGAACACGTCGCTCCGGTGCCCGTCGAAAGTCACATAGGCCGTTGCGGGATCGTGGTGGGACGCCTCGACGCGTCCAGCCCAAATGCCTCGTGCAACTCCCCGGACGTTGCGGCGCACATTGGTCCACGTTGTCCCACCGTCACGCGTGACCTGCACGTTCCCATCGTCGGTCGCCGCCCAGATGACGT
>JAOTWK010000296.1 GCA_029862935.1 Gemmatimonadota bacterium
GCTCGACCTCCTGCGCCGCACGAAGACCAACGAGGAGTTGGTCTCGCAAATCAATACCCAGGGAAAACAGAAGCTGGGATCCCGCTAGAGCTTGAGCGGCTGGACCATCGATGGGGTTTCGGGCGCCGCGGCACCGACGTCCGCCGTGGCCGGTCCCTGGCGCGGTCGGTGCCGGTCCCACCACTCTTGAGCCCGCTCGGCTGTCCACGGCCGCTCGACGGGGATCCCCTGCAACTCTGCAACAAGAGCGGCGGCAGACGCGGGACGATCCGCTGGGTCCTTTCGCAGGCACGAGAGAATGACGGCGTCCAGCGCGGGCGGGACCGGCAGCTCGGTGCAGCGTGACGGCGCGCTCGGCTCTTCGTGGACGTGCTGCAACAGCATTTGCATCGGGTTCGCCGCCCGGAACACCGTGGCGCCCGTGAGCAGCCAGAACCCCACGCACCCCAAGGAATAGAGGTCGCTCCGTCCGTCCACGGCGTCGCCGTCTCCCAGAGCCGTCTCCGGCGAACCATACGCCGGCGTTCCCGCAAATGCGCCGACGTCTGTGAGCTTCGGGTCTTTCGAGCGTTTCGCGTCTCCAGATTGCTTCACCAGCCCGAAATCCAACACCTTTACCCAGTCGTGTTCCAGGCCGTACCGACACAGGAATACGTTGGCCGGCTTGATGTCACGGTGCACGAGCCCGTTGGTGTGTGCCTCGGAGAGCGAATGACAGGCCTGCGTAAGCACGTGAATCACCCGCTCGGCACAGAGCGGACCATGCCGCTGCACGAGGTCTTCCAGGCTCAGGCCGTCGAGTAGCTCCATCACGTAGTAGAAACCGCGATACTCCGTGAGTCCGTAGTCGTACACCTCGACCGTATGCGGTGAGCGCAGCTGCGACGTGGCCTGAACCTCCCGCTCGAACCGATGCAGATGACTGCTTGGCGTACGGCTGAGACTGTTGCCGCCGGGATCGCTGCGGATGAGCTTGATGGCCGCGGGCCGCGCGAGCATTCGGTGCTCGGCTTTCCACACCTCGCCCATTCCCCCTTCGCCCAGCTTTTCGACGAGCCGGTACGCACCCATACGACGGGCGCGACTGATGTCGGACCCGAGCCGGAACACGACGCGGGAGCCAATGAGCGCGATCCCGACGCATATGTAGTTGGGGAGAAAGAACTGGAACGTCATCTCTGGGGCGAGCGGCGGCCCGCCCCGGGCCAACCCGATCATGTACATGAGCGGTCCCATCGAGGCAGCGGCAACCGCGGCGAGAAGTGTCTTCCCGGGCGTACTCGGAACGATCAGCGGGAAGAACACCATCCAGACGCAGGTCCACGAGAGTCCCATGACCTCGGCCCCCGCACCCCAGTTTCCAAAAGCCAAGTGCACATCGATGCCCGCCGCCGCAATGACCTCGTATACGAGTCCGATATCGAGGAGCAGATACGCCTCGATCCGACCACTCCGTGCCACGAAGAACATTACGACCGAGGAGAAGATGAAAGCCAACGAGATTACGTCAGCGATTGTGAGACCCTTCGTCCCCCAATAGAGGGCGTAGGCACCGGTGAAGCGGCCGGAACCGTAGGACAGGGCGTAGACCGACGCGTAAATGATCGCCGCCAGCGCCAGCCGCTTCCCGGCCTTTGCGACCAGATCGGGCGGGAGTCTCGATGAGGCACCGTGACCCACGCTCGAGACGAGCTCTCGGGAATCGCGACGACGGACTTCGGCATCGGGCATACCGGCACCACCAAGCGGATGATCGCAGTTTCTAAGATACGACTCGCTCGCGACACCGAAACCTCCCAGCGGGTGGCGCGAGGTCCGGTCATCGCCTAGGCTTCCTGCATCATGACTCCGTGGGTGACCCGACTCATCTTCGCCAACGCGGCGATGTACCTGGCCATGCGCACGTTTCCGGCGGTCCTGCCGTCGCTGGTCCTCGTGCCGATCATGCTGCCCGCACGACCGTGGACGCTGGTCACGTACATGTTTCTACACGCCAACTTCATTCACATTTTGTTCAACATGCTGGTCCTCTACTTTTTTGGGCCCATGCTGGAAATGCGGCTCGGCAGCCGCCGATTTCTCATTCTGTACTTCGTGAGCGGTATCGTTGCGGCACTGGTGTCCGTGTTCTTCACGCCACGCGCCATCATCGTGGGCGCATCAGGTGCGGTGTACGGTACGATGCTCGGCTTCGCCCGGTTCTGGCCCCGCCAGCAGATCTACATCTGGGGCGTGCTGCCAATTCAGGCGCGGTGGCTCGTCGTCGTCATGACGGTGCTGTCACTGTACGCCGGGGTCAGCGGGTCACGGGACGGCGTCGCCCACTTCGCGCACCTGGGGGGCTTTCTCGGAGGGCTGCTCTACCTCCTCTGGATCGAATGGCGCTCACCAGCCAGGAAATTCAAGCGCCAAGCCCAGGCAGGCGCCCCGCCGGTGCGCAACGCGGACAGCGTGGCCGAACGGTGGCGATCGATTCGACGGGAAGACATTCACCCGCTCAATCGTGAAGAGATCGACCGGATCTTGGACAAGCTCGGCCGCTCGGGACCGTCGAGTCTGACCGTCGACGAGCGGGCGACCCTCGAGCGCTTCGCGGGCGAGCGCAGCGCCGACAACTGATCCCCTGGCGTCCGGCGCCGGCTGCAGCGACAATTGCCGCGATCCCCACTCGACTCTGCCGGAGGTGCTATGCCCGCTCGTCTGATTGTCCTCCTGTGCTCTTCGCTGGCGCTTTGGCCTGTGTCGCTCCACGCACAAACGGACCCTCCCCATTCCGAGAGCACCGACTGGTACACCGTGGGCGGCGAGCGCCACGGCGTGAGCTTCTTCCGAGCGCACCGTCACGATGGCGTCGAATACGCGATCGGCGACACGCTGACATTCGATCGTTTTCACACCGCCGAGGTGATGGATGCATGGCTCCGCCGCTGGGCAGATCGTTATCCGACTCTGGTCGACCTGTACGAAGTGGGCAGGAGCTTCGAGGGTCGCCCTATTCTCCAAGTCACCCTTACTAACGCCGCAACCGGAAAGGCCTCGGACAAGCCGGCGGCGTATTTCGAGGGTGGGCGGCACAGTGGCGAGATCACCGGTTCGGAGTCCGTTCTCTGGATGATCCAACACCTGGTCTTCGGCTATGGCCGCGACCCGGATATCACGCGGCTCCTCGACACAAAAGCGATCCATCTGCGTCCGCAGAACAACCCCGACGGGTCGCGACTCTACCTGCACACCGCCCAGGCCAATCGCAGTACCGTTCGACCACACGACTCGGACCGCGACGGGCTACTCGACGAAGACCCTCCTGAGGACCTGGACGGGGACGGCGTCATCTTCGATCTACGATGGCGCGCCACAGACGCGGAGCGTGACCAGGCGAGCCACACGCTCGACCAACGCGATCCGTCTGGGCGTCTCATGAGACGCGTTCCGGAGGGCGAAGGCGATTGGATGGTGATCTCCGAGGGCACGGACAACGACGGTGACGGCCGGTTCAACGAGGACGGGATCGGCGGACTCGATCTCCACCGCAACTACCCGGAGAACTGGCGGCCGGACCGCGGAGGTGACGCCACCGGACGCGGATATACGCAGTTCGGCGCCGGAGCCTTTCCACTGAGCGAGCCGGAGACACGACTGACGGTCCTCTGGCTCCTCGAACACCCCAACGTGTCCGTCGTCAACTCGATGGACACCCGCGTACCCATGCATCTCCGCCCGCCATCGACCTCCAAGAGTGCCGAGCGGATGTACCCCGAGGATCTGACCTACTACATCACATTCGATTCCATCGGGCAGCGGATCACCGGCTACACCTGGGCAGGTGACGTGTACGACACCTACATGACCCGGGTGCCGTTCAGTCCCGTGACCGGTGACGCGTCACGCCCCTCGCCCCTCTTCGGCCATGGCCCCGACTTTGGCTACTTCTACTACGGCGCCATCTGGTACGGTGACGAGCTCTGGAACGGGGGGCGCATGCGGGATTACAACGGCGACGGCCTCCTGGACGAAGTGGATGCCTTGACGTGGGACGACGGGGAGAATGGCGGACGCGGCTTCCGGGAGTGGGAGCCGTTGGAGCATCCAACCTTGGGCGCAGTGGAAATCGGCGGCTTTCATCCCAAGTTCTTCTCCCAGAATCCGCCGCCAGAGATGCTCGAGCCTTGGGCGCGCAATCAGGGGCTGTTCAATCTCGAGATGGCGCGGTGGCTGCCGCAGATCGATGACGTGCGGCTCGAATCCCGACAGACCCGGGCTCGTGGGGATAGTGTGACGTATCGGGTACGGGTGAGCTGGACCAACTCCGGCAGGCTCCCGACCGCTCTCCGGCAGGCTCAACTGGTGAAGATCGTGCAGGAGGACCGGGTCCGACTGCGGTTCGATACCACCCTCACCACGGGAACGTCGCCCACGGTGGAGGTCGTGTCGCCGTCGGTCCGTGACAAGACCATCGGAGCAGGCTGGACCAGGCCCGGAGAGCGCAAGTCCGTCACGTTCGAGGTGCTCGTGCGGGGCGCTCCCGGAGTCGAGGGGACGGTAGAGCTGCTTTCGACACGGGGCGGAAAAAAGGAGGCGCCCTTCGTGCTCGGGACGCCCCCGACCAACTGAAGCCGCGAGGAGGTCAGCCGAGCAGCATCTTGCCGATGGTCTGAAGCTGCATGTTGCTGGTGCCTTCGTAGATCGCGCCGATCTTGGCGTCGCGGTAGTATTTCTCGACGGGATACTCCTTGGTGTACCCGTACCCGCCGAACAGCTCGACGCAGAGGCTCGTGACCCGCTCCGCCATCTGCGCCGTATAGAGCTTCGCCATCGCTGCTTCCATCATGTATGGCTGCTTCGCGTCACGCAGCCGCGCGGCATTGTAGACCATCAACCGTCCTGCCTCGAGCTCGGTCGCAGCCTGAGCGAGCT
>JAOTWK010000297.1 GCA_029862935.1 Gemmatimonadota bacterium
CGGGAGCTGGCGTCGGAACTTCTAGCTCACCTGGATCCTGTGGTCCGAGCGCTCGCGGCCAATGCGGTGCGTGACGCACCGTCTGTGACAGACATCGCCCCGCTCGTCGAGGCGTACGCGCGTGCCGAGCGAGATCCTATGCCCGATGCCCGCATCGCGGTCGTCGAAGCCCTCGGAGCCGTGGCCGCTCTCGGTCCAACGCCGGCCTATACGGTCGAAGATCGCTTCCTCTCTCGATTCCCGACCTGTGACGACTACCTGGTTCGGCGTTCCGCCGAGCGCCACCTTGGAGTAGCAGCACGGCGGTGGGGACCGGCCTACCCGACCGCGACGGGCAGGGACATCGACGATTATCGTAGCATCGCCCGTTCGCTGCTGCTGCCGGCTGAGCGAAACGGCACCCTCCCGAGCCTGCTCCTCGATACGGAGCGCGGGGCCGTCGTCATCGCGCTCTACGCCGCGGATGCGCCCATGACGGTGAATGCGTTACTCGAGCTGGTGGACCGTGGGTATTTCGACGGGACCTCCTGGCATCGGGTAGTGCCCGACTTCGTGGTACAGGGTGGCGACCCGCGGGGCGACGGTTGGGGCGGACCCGGGTTCGCTCAGCGTGACGAGGTCAATCGACAGCGGTACGAGGCGGGCACCGTGGGCATGGCCCTGTCGGGCCCAGATACCGGCGGAAGCCAGTTCTTCATCGCACTCGCCTCCCAGCCACATCTGGACGGCACCTACACCGTCTTCGGCGTCGTGCAGGAAGGCATGGAAATCCTGCGACGCACCGCTCAAGGCGACCGCATTCGCACGGTCCGGAGGCGCTGACGTGCGGGGCGGGGGAACGGTGATCGTTGCGGCGCTCGTGCTGCTCGCGAGTGCGGCGCCGACCCGTGCGCAACTCGGCTACTTCGGGCAGAACAAGGTCCAATACCGCGATTTCAAGTGGCAGGTGCTCCGCGGCGATCATGTCGACCTCTATTTCTATCCGGAGGAAGACGAGCTCGCGACCCTGGCGCTGGCGTATGCGGAGGAAAGCGTTCACATCCTCGAGCGAAAGTTCGGGCACACGCCGCGACGGCGGATCCCCGTTATCATCTACGCTTTACACGCCGACTTCGAGCAGACCAATATCCTCCCGTTCATTCCCCCGGAGGGAATTCTCGGCGTCACAGAGTTCTTGAAGCGGCGGGTGGCCGTCCCGTTCAACGGCAACTACTTCGAGTTCCGCCACACGCTGCGACATGAGCTGGTCCACGCATTCCAACTCAGCGTGGTTGCCGAGGTGCGCGTGCGCTCGCCGCGCTCCCGCATTCCCCCGATCCCATTGTGGTGGACCGAGGGGCTGGCCGAGTTCTGGTCGGCGGGCGAGGATGCGCTCGACGAAACCCTGCTCAGAGATCTCACGGTTGCCGGCACCATGCCAAGCCTGCGGCGTCTCTCGCTCATCACGGGCGGGGTGGTCTACCCGATCGGTGGCGCGGTGCACCGCTGGCTGGCCGACCTGTACGGCGACTGGCGGGTGCAGGTGCTGTATCGGGATCTGTGGCGGTACGCCACGTTCGACGACGCGTTGGAGGCGGTGTATGGTGTCACGATCGAGGAGCTGGAGAGCGAGCTGCGGTACCATTTCCAGAAGGTCTACTATCCTGAAATCACCGACCGGCGACCGCTGAGCGTCGGTGCCGAGGTGTTGGCCGACTTGGCCATCAAGCCGGTTAGCTATCGGCAGTCCAACGATTCCGTCCTGCAGTACCTGTTTCTCTCGCCGAACACCGGCTACATGAACATCTACCGAGGTTCGTGGGACAAACCGGGGGATCGGGACGTGGTGGTGAGGGGCGAGCGATCCGCGCAGTTCGAGTCTTTCCACAGTCTCGCATCGCGCCTGGATGTGCGGGACGGCGTCGTGGTGTTCTCCTCTCGATACCTCGATCGCGACGCGCTCTTCTTCTGGGATCTCGCCGAGAGCCGCGTGGCCGGTCGCTACCGCTTTCCCGATCTGGTGTCGATCCTGTCACCGGCGTGGGCGCCGGACGGCCAGAGCATCGTGTTCAGCGGACTGAGTGACGCGGGGTACTCGGATCTGTATCGGCTCTGGATCGACGGGGAGCGGCTCGAGCGTCTTACCGACGATCGGTATCAAGACCTCGATCCGTCGTTCGATCCAGAGGGGCGCGCCCTGGTGTTCGCATCGGATCGCACCTCGTACGGACCCGACGGTGCTCTGAACCTGTTTGTGTTCGACCTGGAGCGCGGGGCGATCAGGCACCTCACGTACGGAGCATGGCGCGACCAGCAGCCCCGCTGGGCCCCTGACGGACGGGTGTACTTCACATCCGACCGCCTCGGCGTGTCGGACATCTACTCGGTGGACTCCACCGGGACCGGGCGACGCGAGAGCAACACCCTGACCAGCGTGTTCGATCCGCAGTGGCTTCCCGAAGAACGCAGCTTCATCTTCAGCGCGTTCGGCGACCTCACGCTCCGTGTGTATCGTGCCCCTCCCGAGCGGGTGGGGCTCGACGACGGCGCCGTGATCACGCTTCCCGACACCATCGACACGGCGCCGTGGCGCTGGCCCGAGTTGACGACGTCGCCGTACGCGGCCGCGGAGCCGCTGCCGTACGAGCCGGGACTGCGGTTGGATTTCGCCTTCGGCGACGCGTTGGTAGCTCCAGGCATCGGGTCGGTACAGGGGGTGGTGTTTCAGTTTTCCGATCTCCTGAGCGACCATCTCCTGTACGTGACCGCTGCCACGTTCCAGTCGCAGAATTTCGGGAATCTCATCGACAACATCAACGCGTCAGCCCTCTACCTGAATCGGAAGCGGCGGTTGAACTGGGGGGTGGGAGCGTTCCGCCTGCGCGGCTTGTTCACCAGCGCGGACTTCTCAGCCTTGTACGAAGAGACGTCGTACGGAGTGTTTGCCGACGTCCGCTGGCCGCTGTCGCGATTCAAGCGGATCGGGGCTGCGGTTCGGTTCGAGCACTCGGATCGGTTCGACTTCGCTTCGTTCGTGGAAGGCGACCAACGGCGCGTCGGATGGCTCGCATCGAACTACGTGAGCTACGTGCACGACAACTCGCTGTGGCTGCCGAGCGGACCGATCGATGGCACTCGCACCAACCTGTCGGCGGGCATCACCAACGACCTCACCAATGGCCGGTTCGACTCATGGCAGGTCTCCCTGGACTACCGGACGTATCATCGGCTTGGTCTGCAAACGGCCTACGCCCTGCGCGCGGTCGGGTTCTACTCAGACGGGAGCCGACCGCGCCGTGTGGCTATCGGTGGACCGTGGGGGCTCCGCGGCTATCCCCGCATTGGCAACGTGGGAGGCTCGCGGGCTTTTTTGCTGAACCAAGAGCTGCGGTTCCCGATCACCAACTACCTGACGCTGGGATTCCCGTTTGGGGCCGTGCGATTCCCGGGCGTCCAGGGCGCGCTCTTCTTGGACGCCGGTGGGGCGTGGAACGAGCCTTCCGTTGGGCGCAGCGTGATCGGCAGTGGAGGCTTCGGCCTCAGATTGCCCTTGGGATTCGCGGTGGTCCTCCGGTTGGATATGGGCTGGCGGTTTGCCTTCGGCGACACCTTTGGATATGCTCTGCCGCCGATCGAGGAGAACCGCTGGTTCACTGATTTCTTCTTTGGATTTAACTACTGATGCAGCAACGGCTTGCGCTTGACCGCCCGACCCGCGTGCCCTATTATGCCGGTGCTCTGATGCTGATGATGGTCATCGCGGGGTGTGGTGTGCGCACCGCGCCGCTCGCGCCTGCGGGTCTCCCGCCGGTCTCGCGGGAGGTACTGACCGGATGGCTCGCCCCGCATCAGCCGGTCGAGCCGTTGCGCTACGATCTGCGTTGGACCTATCAGACGCAGCAGGGATCGGCTCGGGGGCGTGCCGCGGTCGTGTTCGTGCCGCCCGATTCGGTGCGGTTCGACTATCGCGCCCCTTTCGGGCGGTCGGGCGCCGCGGTGATCGTCGGTGACGAGATCCTCTGGTCACGGCCGCAGGACGATGTCGAGCAACTGATCAGGGTAGCGCCGCTCTTCTGGACCGCGCTCGGGATCGTGCCTAGCCCGCACCCAGAAGCCTCGGTGTCCGGCGATGAAGTGGGAAGCGTGCGACGGTGGCGCTATGCGTCTCGCACCGACACGCTGACATTCGTCTTGACGCAGGGAAGACCCGCGGCGAACCTGGGGGCGGAGATGCGACGCCTGGGGGAAGTGGTCGGAACGGTGCAGGTCGAGTATGCCGATTCCGTCCTTCGTCCGCTCAGCGCGCGGATGGTGTTCCCAGGATCCGCGAGCTTCGTGCACTTCACCGTGGAGGCGATCGAAACTGTCCCTCAGGTCGACCCGAGTATCTGGAAAGAGCCGTGAGCTGATCGGGCTTCTGGGCGTGGCGGCCCTTACGGCGTCGGCGTGTCTGTATGGGTTCGCCGGCGGCGGGTTACCCGGCAACATCAAGACTGTCGCGATCCTCCCCTTCGACAACCAGACGGCCGAACCCGTCCTCGTTCAGGAAGTCGCTGACGCGGTGCAGGAGGCCATGGAGCGCCGCCTCGGTCTCCGGCAGGCGTCGGAGGGCACGGCCGATGCGGTGGTGCGCGGCGCCATCGTGCGGTACGAGCCGGACCTGCTTCTGTCCCAGCAGCCGGGCGTCGGTGGGGCGGTGCAGGTCACACGACGACGCATACGGCTCATGATCAACATCGAGATCTTCGACCAGCGTGAGGGCCGAGTGCTGTGGCAGCGATCGGGACTCTCGGTGGACGGGGAATATCAACCGCCGCAGGAGGCCGATGGGCGGAAGGTCGCCCTCGAGAAGCTCGTCGCCGACATCGTGGACGGAGCCCAGTCCCAGTGGTGAGGCGATCGCTGGGTTCCGCCCGCGGCGCGAGCAGGCG
>JAOTWK010000298.1 GCA_029862935.1 Gemmatimonadota bacterium
CACCAAGGCGTTGCCCAGGTCTTGCACGTGCGGCTCGAGCGCGGCATTGCGGAGCACAGTTCGGCCCTCGGCCAGCACGGCGGCCATGAGCGCGTTCTCAGTCGCGGTGACGCTTGGCTCGTCCAAGAAGATGTCGGCGCCGACGAGGTGCTTGGCTGACAAGTTGTAGGCGGCACCGATCTCGACCTCTCCGCCGAGCTGTTCGAACGCCAAGAAGTGGGTGTCAAGGCGGCGTCGCCCGATCACGTCGCCGCCCGGGGGAGGCAGTGTGACGGTGCCAAACCGCGCCAACAGCGGTCCTGCCAAGAGGATCGACGCGCGGATGCTGGCGCACAGGACCGGGTCCAACGCCTTCGACTGCACGCTCCTCGGATCGATTCGTACGACGTTCTCATCGGTCCAGCCGACGTCGGCGCCGAGGTCTGTCAGCAGCGCCAGCAGGGCCTCGACATCTCGGATACGTGGAACGTTGATGAGCTCGCTTGGCCCATCAGCCAGGAGGGTCGCAGCGATCATGGGGAGCGCCGCATTCTTGTTACCGGACGGTCGAACAGAGCCCCGTAAGGGCACGCCACCCGATACGCGGAAACAGTCGGCCATCGTGGCGCAAACCATAGGTCCCGCTCCTCTATGGCGCAAGCCATGCGCTTGACACCCACCGGGGCGCGGTCGAATCTTGCGCTGGGTTGGTACCGGAAGGGAATCCGACGGATCGAGAATGGAACTGCTGGTCTGTGTGGTGAATCGTGAAGAGCACCTTGAGGGTGTGCTCACGGGGCTGGTGAAGTTGGGTGTCGGCGCCACCGTGATCTCCAGCAAGGGGATGGGTCGTTTGATGAGCCGTGAGATGCCGGTGCTTGCAGGGCTGCAATCGGTGATCGATGCGGCGAGGCCGGAGAACTCGACGGTATTTTCCGTCATCGAGGATCACAAGCTGGCCGCGGCCCTTGCCGTCGTGCGTGACGTGTGTGGAGGCCTCGAGCCACCGGGGACAGGGATCGTCTTCACGGTGCCCGTGTCGCATGCGTACGGGCTGGCTGAGCGCCTCGAGGGATCGACAGACTCCTGAGAGGTCTGAGGTGCGGGCGCCGGTGTGGTGAGCACTGGCATCCCGGGCAGGTTAGCTTTGCAGGGCCGCTGCGGGTTGCCGTCGGGATGTCCGACGGGCTGTCTGGTGCCCGGAATTGCAGCATCCGCAATCGGAGGAGGACGCCAACATGGGTTGGCCAGAAGTCGTAACCGCTATCTCGACCGCGATCATCGCCATCGTCGTGTTGGCGATGGGGATCACGTTCGTCTGGTCACTGCGTCAGATGCGTGGCATGAGGGCAGTGATCGAGCGCGCCGCCAACATCCTCGATTTCGAGGCCCGTCCCGCGCTGCAGTCGGCAAAGACGCTGGTCGACGACGCTGGCAAAGTCGTGACTTCGTTTCGCGCTGAAGCCGAAAGTATTGCCGGCTCGACACGCGACGTGCGCGAGCGGCTCGAACACCTGGTCGATCGTACCGAGGAACGCTTGCAGGACCTCGACTCGCTGATCGACGTGGTGCAATATGAGGTTGAAGAGACCGCACTCGACATTGCGGCAGCGCTGCGGACCACGCGGCGCGGTACCACGGTCGTGCGCGCGATGAAGCGGGCGTTTCTCGGCAAGGGCCGCTAGCGGGTGAAGCTCAAGCCCGTAGCGCTCGGGCTCGGACTCGCGCTTTTCGCCCTCGTCTTCTTTCCGGCGGCGGCGTATGCCTGGACGCCGGGCACCCACATCTTCTTGGGCGAGTCCGTTCTCGCCAATCTGTCGCAATTGCCCACCAGCGTTGCCGATCTGCTTCGCGCGTTTCCCTACGACTTTCTCTACGGCAACATCGCGGCCGACACGTCGATTGCGAAGAAGTATGCCCCCGTGGGGCGCCACTGTCATTCCTGGCATGTGGGACAAGAGATCTACGATCGTGCGAGCGACGATGCGCTGCGTGTCTTTGCCTTGGGCTACCTTGCGCATCTCGCCGCCGACAGCGTGGCGCACAACTATTTCGTTCCGCGACAACTCGTGGTCACATCGTCAACCATTGCCCTGGGACACTCATACTGGGAGAGCCGGTTCGAGACCCACTTGGGTGAGCCGTACGCGCGGGAGGCAATGCATCTGATCCGGCGGGATCACACGAACGCCGACACGCTGTTAGACGCCGTGCTGGCTCCGACGATCTTCTCGGTTCGCACCAGCCGCCGTTTGTTTCGTGGGATGGTGGGGATCACGGAGACCCAAAGCTGGCAGCGGGCGTTTCAGATCCTCGCGGAAAAGAGCCGGTGGGACCTGACGGACGAGTCGGTGGAGCGCCACATGGGGGTGTCCTACCAGTTTGTGATGGAGATCCTGAGAGAGTTCGACGGCCTCGCGCGACGGCTCGACCCGGCCGGCGACGCGTCGTTGCGGCTCGCGAAGCAGATGCGCGTCGATGTCATGCGAAACCGCATTCCAGGCGACCCCATGCGCCTGAGCGCACTCGCGGGCAAGAGCTTCGGCCTGCCAGGCTACGAACTGGACTTGTGGGAGTCATCCGTGCACCAGCGTCCCTGGAATGGACGCCAGGAAATGAGCCCCGGCACCGCTGACGACGCCGGCTAGCGTCGGCCGGTCGGTCGGTGGGGCATGGCCGCATGACGCCCGACCCTCACATGCTCGAAATTCACGCTCCTTCCATTGAACGCTGCAACCCCGCGTAGGCGACGAGCAGCTGTTTCGTTCCCACTTCGGCATCGTCGAACTGGATCGTGACCTTGAGCTCTCGTCCCTGGCCCGAGAGCGCGGCGATAAAGCCGGAACCGAACCGATCATGGTAAACGCGCTCGCCCTTCACGTAGCGCGGATGATCTTGCGATTCGAGATCGGGGTCGTGGGTCTCGTGGGTGAACCACCGGGCGGAGTCGTACGTCTGGCGGTACCACTCACCGCCGAACACCCCGCTGGTGCGCCGCTCTTCGACGACTCCCGGGGGCAGCGCCTCTAGGAACCGCGAGGGCAGGCCGGGCATCAGCTGTCCCCCGCGGCGACGGGCTCGAGCCCACGTGAGGTACAGGCGGTCCTGCGCTCGGGTAGCTGCGACGTACGCGAGCCGTCTTTCCTCTTCGAGCCCCTCGAACGTCTCCATGGAACGGCTCAGGGGAAAGAGGCCGTCTTCGACACCAACCACCATGACGAGTGGCCACTCGAGTCCCTTGGCAGTGTGCACGGTCATGAGCGTGACACCGCGAGGGTCTCCTTCGCTCACCTCAACAGGCGATAGGAGCGCCGCACCCTGCAAGAACCGCTCGACCGGCGTTCCGTCGTCTCCTTCTTGCGTTCCTTCGGCAACTTGCTCCTCCCACCATTCGGCTGCCGCGGCAACCAACTCGCGGACGTTCTCGAGGCGCTCGACCCCATCCACTCCCTGGTCTTGCAAGTACGCTGCGAACCCGACGACCTCGATGATGCGCTCCAGCACGAGTGGCGGTGGTTCACGCTGTGCGGCGTTATGCAGGTCCTGCAGCAGGTGCGCGAAGTCCGTGAACGCGCTCTTGGCCTGCGGGCGAAGATCGGTGATTCGATCCGCGATGGCCGCGGTGTCGAGCAGCGGACGATTCCACCGTGTGGCGGCCGCCTGCAGATGGCGAAGGCTCCCTGGTCCGATGCCGCGCCGCGGCACCTGAATGGCCCGCAGAAAGGCTTGGTCGTCCGCCGGATTTGCCGTGAGACGGAGATACGCCAGCACGTCTCGCACTTCGCGCCGTGCGTAGAAGCTCACCGCCCCAACCAGCCGATACGGAATGGCGGACCGGCGAAACGCGTCTTCGAAGGCGCGTGACTGCGCATTCGTCCGGTAGAGCAGCGCCATTTCACCGTAATCGAACGATTCGGTCGTAGCCTGCTCGCGACATTCGCGCGCGACCCACTCGGCCTCGTCTCTCTCATCGGCTGCCGCCACCACGACCACCGGTTCCCCGCCCCGCCGTGACGTGAACAGAGTCTTTCCAAGGCGACCCCGATTCTCCGCGATGATGCCGTTTGCTGCGTCCAAGATCACCTGGGTCGAGCGGTAGTTCTCCTCGAGGCGCAGCACGGCCGCTTCCGGGAAGTCGGTATTGAAATCGAGCAAGTTGCGGAGTTCGGCTCCACGCCAACTGTAGATCGACTGGTCATCGTCGCCGACCACTGAGATGTCGCGATGCAGCGCACCAAGATGACGAGCCAGCAGGTACTGCGCGCGATTCGTGTCCTGGAACTCGTCGACGAGGATGGAGTCGAACCGGCGCTGCCAATACGACAATCGATCCGGGTGCTCGCGAAACAGCGTCAGCGGGTGAAGGAGGAGGTCGTCGAAGTCCATGGCGTTGGCCGCCCGCAACGCTGCACCCATCTCGTGATAGATCTCGGCGGCAACGCGCGTGAGTCGATCGTCGGCGGATGCCCCGAGCTCGTCCGGCGAGAGAAGCCGGTTCTTGGCGGACGAGATGATCCACTGGATCTGGCGTGGTGGGAACGTCTTTGCGGAATACTCGGCGCGTTCCAGCAGACGCTTGATGAGGGCCAATCGATCATCTTCGTCGTAGATCGAGTAGGCCCGGGTGAATCCCAGGTGATGCGCCTCCCGTCGCAGCAGCCGCGCGCACAGGGAGTGAAACGTTCCGATCCATAGCCCTGCTGGTTCCCGCCCGAGCAGTTCCGCAACGCGTTGCTTCATCTGGTCGGCGGCTCGGTTCGTGAACGTCACCGCCATGATGCGATCGGGTCGGACGCCGCGATGATGCGCGAGGTGTGCGATCCGCGCTGTGAGCACCCGCGTCTTTCCCGAACCCGCCCCCGCGAGCACCATGAGCGGACCGCCGTCGTACTCAACCGCTGCCCGTTGCGCTTCGTTGAG
>JAOTWK010000299.1 GCA_029862935.1 Gemmatimonadota bacterium
CCAGGCTCGCGCCCGACTGTAAGAAGGTGAGGTCGGGGTTGGCGACCACCGGTGACCCGCTCACCTCGTTGCCCTGGAACTCCTGGTTGCGGTAGAACGTGTACACGGAGCCGCGGACCTGATTGGTGCCGCTCTTGGTGACGGTGTTGACGTTGGCGCCCGTGAACCCGCCCTGGCGCACGTCAAACGGGGCAATCGAGACCTGGACTTCCTCCACCGCATCGAACGGCACGGGCTCCGCGTTGGTCTGCCCGCCCGGGGCCGGGTCGTCCAGCCCGAACGAGTTGTTGAAGTAGGAGCCGTCCAGCGAGATGTTGTTGTACAGCCAGTTCCGCCCACCGAATGCGTAGTTCCCGTCGTTCCGTGGATCCATGCGGATGAGATCGCGCGTGCTCCGCTTGATGGACGGCAGCAGGTTCACCTGATCGGGGCCGATGAACGTCGCGGCGCCGGTGCGATCCGCATTGAGGATCTCGTCCTCTTCGGCCGTCACCTGGATGGCCGCAAGTTGGATCGCCTGTGGCGCGAGGCGGAAGTCCAACCGGAGGTTCTGCCCCAGGCTCACGACGATGTTCTGCTGCTCCTGCTGCGCGTAGCCGATGAGCCGAACCGTCACGGTGTAGGGCCCACCCACGCGCATGTTCGGGAGGTTGTACACCCCTCCGGTTCGGACTACGGCCTGGTAGCGGGTATTGGTGGGAAGGTGCACTGCCACCACCAGGGCTTCGGGAAGTGGATTCCCAAGCGTGTCCGTGACGATCCCGCTCATGGCCGCCGTCGTGACGCCTTGGGCGTCGAGGTTCCCGGCGGTCCACGCCAGCGCGCCCGCCACGAGCAGCGCTGCCGAAAGCGTTCGACTGGTCTTTCTCATAGGTGCTCCCTCACCGAGAGTCGGGTATAAGCACCCCGCACACGTGCGGGGAAAAAGACTCTGATGCATGTGAAAGGAAGGATCCGCGCTCGCTCCCCGGTTCGCTGGTCGAGGCGGCCAGGAATGAGGCCTCAGTGAGCGGCGTTCTCACGGGCGAAAGCTCGAGTGCTTGCCGGGAGGCGCGAATCATCCGCGCAAAGATATCCCGCGGAATCGGAAGGGGCGAGCCCCGGGCGCCAAGTCCGACTCGAGAGGGGGAGAATCGTTATGGCAGATGCCGGATTGGGGCGTGCCGCTCCCCATGCGCTCCATCACTGCTCCACCATCACCGCGCCTCCCTTCATGACAAAGCGGACGTTCCTGAGCGCACCGATGTCCTGCGTGGGATCGCCATCCACGGCCACCAGGTCGGCTAGCAGCCCCGGCATAATGCGGCCACGGTCCTCGAGCCGCAGAATGCTCGCGTTACCCGACGTGGCGGCGGCGAGCGCAGCGTTCGGCGCCATCCCGTAATCCACCATCAGCTCCAGCTCACGCACGTTGTCTCCGTGCGCGTAGACGCCGACGTCCCCGCCGAAACAGATCGGCACGCCGGCCGAGAGTGCCGTACGGAACGAGCGGCGCTTGGCGGGAATGCGCTCGGGCTCTGGATCGATGCCCTTGCGCCAGCCCGCGTATTGGGTGATGGCGTCGCCCGCCGCGAGCGTAGGGCAAAGCGCTACGCCCCGGTCCGCCATGAGGCGAAACACCTCCGGCGTGCCACCGTCGCCATGCTCGATCGTCAGCACCCCGGCAAGCGCCGCGCGACGCATGCCTTCCGGTGTGCTGGCGTGGGCGGCAACGGGTCGGCCCGAGCTGCCGGCCACCTCCACAGCAATCCGCAACTCCTCCTCGGTAAACGTCGGCGCGGCCGTTCCGTCGGGACCCCAGCGATAGTCGGCGTATACCTTCACCCAGTCGGCACCCCGACCGATCTGGTCCCGTACGACGCGCACCAGGTCGTCCCGTCCATCGGCATCTTCGGCGCCCAATGGCAGCGACCACTCCGGGGCGCCTTTCGGTCCATAGCTTCCTGTGCTCACGATGGCCCGACCGCTGACGAGCAGTCGGGGGCCCGGAATGATCCCTTGATCGATCGCTTGCTTGATTCCCACGTCGGCGTATCCCGCGCCCTCGGTGCCAAGGTCGCGGGCAGTGGTCACACCGGCCATGAGCGTAGCGCGTGCGGCTACCACCGCTCGAGCCACGCGCAGGGCGAGTGGCTCTCGGAGCACCTGATCATTCCAGCTCGTCTCGTCGTACGGATGGAGCAGCAGGTGGGAATGACCTTCGATGAGGCCTGGGAGCAACGTGGCGCCGGTCAGCTCGATCACCCGCGCGCCCGACGGCCGCATGATGGTTCCCCGAGGACCGGCAGCGGTGATTGTCCCATCGGCCACGACCACCTCCCACCCTGTGTGCAGTTCGGTGCCGTCGAACACGCGCTCGGCAATGATTACCAGCGATTCCTGCGCGGCAACCTGTGCCATTGGGTGCGCCAAGAGGATGGCGACGGTGAGAAGCCGCCGCATGAAGCGGGGTGACATGGTACCTCCGGGAAGGCCGGGTCTGGGTTGCGAAGAACATAGCGCTTGCGCGGTGGAGCGGGGAGCAGCGGAGGCAGCGTGGTGCGCCCCACACGCGCCGCGCTATGTTAGACCTACCTCCCAACCGGCTGAATCCATGTCTCTCGGTCGCCCCTCCCACGTGGTTCTCGCCCTAATGCTCGCGGTGATTGCCTGCTCGCCGGAAGGCTCTCCTACTGCACTGCCCGGTGCGCCGCTGCCGGGTCTGAGTGCTGATGAGCTTGCGCGGTTTCGGACGGGGCAGGTCCAGTTCGACAGGGTCTTCACCCCGGATGAAGGACTGGGTCCCCTGTTCAACGAGAATCAGTGCGCTGCCTGCCACACGGATCCCGCATCCGGCGGTGGGGGTGGTGTGTTCGTCGTGAAGGCCACCCGGTTTACACCGCCCGACGCATGTGACCGACTCGAATCCCATGGTGGCGAGAATGTCCGGCGTCAGGCGACGCCGCTCGCTCGTGCGCTCGGCATCGAGCGAGAGGCGGTGCCGGTGGAAGCGACGGAACAGGGACGCTTCACCCCGACGTTTCTCTTCGGGCTCGGGTTGGTCGAGGCGATTCCTGACCGATCGATCCTCGAGCGGGAAGACCCGGAGGACGCGGACGGTGACGGCGTTTCAGGGCGGGCGGGGCGCACTCCGTCGGGTGCTCTGGGCCGATTCGGCCGCAAAGCCGAAGCGGCAACGCTGCGAGAATTCACCGACGGAGCACTGCGCTTGGAGATGGGCCTGAGCACGCCGCTCACGCCCACGGAGAGCGGCTACGGCGGTGCTGTGGTTCCTCCAGGCACGGACCCCGTTCCGGAACCCGAGGTCGATGACCTGGTACTCGACAGGCTCGTCGACTTCGTGCGCTTTCTGTCCCCGCCGGCTCGGTCCGACTACGGGCAGGCACACCGAGACTCCGTGGCACGAGGCGCGCGGCTCTTCGATTCACTCGGTTGTACGGGATGTCACGTGTCGTCGATGACAACCGGCGAGAGCGAGGTGGACGCGCTCGACCGCAAGCGCGTGTTCCTCTATTCGGATCTCCTGCTGCACGATCTCGGTCCGGAGGTGGCCGATGTCTGCGGCATCACCGCCGCACCGTCGGAGGTGCGCACCGAACTCCTCATGGGCCTGCGGTTTCGGGATGCCTACATACACGATGGGCGGTCGCACGATCTCGACGATGCCATCATGCGCCATGGCGGTGAAGCCCGCCGCGCGCGTGATGCATATGCCAGGCTCGACCCGCGAGCGCGCCTCCTCTTGATGGCGTTCCTCAACTCGCTCTGATCGCAGACCCTCACCGAAATTGGAACTCTGCCTCTACTCCGAGGGTTTCACTACGGACTCGAACACGGGAAGAACGTGAACCAAGCCTGGCACAGAATCGTCAACCGAGTGACCATCGCCGCGGTGGCGCTCACCCTCGTAATGAGTCTCGTTCCGCAGGTCGTCGTGTCGCAAGAGCCTCCGCCGGAGGAACGGGAGAGGCGGCGTGGGGAGATGCCGAGGCCTCCAACGCCGGAACCGTCTCCGACCCGAACCTGGCAGGTTCGGGCATCTCCGCAGGCCAACCTCTGGTTCCATTCCCTGGCAGTGATCGCCGCCGATCAGCCGGGACCGCTCGGTTTGTACAGTGCCGAGTACGCCCGCCACGTGCGCGAGGTGAAGCAGGAGCGCGGCGTGTACCCCACACCGCTCGATTCCATTGCGTCGGACCTGCGCACGGCGATTGGTGACGGGCGAACGCTCGAGTCACTGCATTTCGTCCCGCTCTACTTCCCGGAGGCCACGCCCGAGCGGATGTTCGGAGCGCTCCTAGCCGTGGCCAAGCGCCGCACGAACGATTCTGCCCTGGCGGGGCGGGACGTCCGTTTCGGGGTGGCCGTCATGGCGCAGGCGTTCGAGGACGGTAAGGCCCGGCGGCTCCTCGAGCGGCTCGCGGGAGTGGTCGAACGTGAGTGGACCCTCTTCTACCGCCAGTACTGGGAGGACTCGCGGGCCCGCGAGGATTCCATCGCGGTGGCCATGCAGGAGATATGGGACCGTGACTTCGCCCCGGGTCTCCGACCGTTGCTGGAGCGGCGCCGGCTCACAGGTGGCATCGTCATGCCATCCCCCGCACTCGGGCCCGAAGGTCGGATCGTCGACGTGCGGGAACTGGATCCGGGTGATCAAGTGGTGGCGGTGCAGGAGCCACTGCTCGCCACTGGGCCGGACGCAGCCGTGTTCGCCTTCTTGAAGGAGCTGTGTTTCCTGTTGGTTGACGACCGGAAGCTCAATCCCGACTCGCTCACGGTGGACGAACGCGAGGACCTGCGGCGGACGGCCGCGGTCCGTTGCGGGGCGCTACTTCTGGAGTTCTACGCTCCGGCACAGGTCGGTCGCTATCGGCGGGCCTTTCTCGACGCGGTGGGT
>JAOTWK010000300.1 GCA_029862935.1 Gemmatimonadota bacterium
GCATGTGAGGAGAACCGGTGGTTTGAAGTCGTAGATGTGAAGATGCGCACCGAGGAAGTCCTCCGCCGTAGCGAGATCCCGCATGCGATCTTCTGCCCGACCTGGGTGATGGAAACACTGCACAACTTTGTTCACGGGAAGCGCGCCACCGTCATAATCGGGCGCCATCCCCCCAGCCTGCATTTCTTTGCGGCGAGCGATTTCGGACGCATGGTAACCGCATCCTACGCTGATGATCGCGCACTTGGCAAGCGCTTGTTCGTCCACGGGCCAGAGGGCGTCACCCTGCCCCAGGCACTTGAACGCTTCTATGCCGCCTGTCATCCCCATTTGAGGGTGATGCGGATGAGATTGTGGCAAGCTCAGGTGGTTGCGAAAATAACTGGGCGAGAAGGACTGAAATATGTCACAAACCTAATTGCGTACTTCGACAAGGTGGGTGAGTTGGGCGATCCCACGGAGGCGAATGCACTGCTAGGTCCGCCCTCGACGACGCTCGATGAGTGGTTTGCCATGCCACATGGCATTGGGCAAGGCTTGCCGCACTGACCATGCCCAACCACGTGCTAAGGCTTTGAAGCATTCGTAGTGTCTGCATAGTGGCACTTCATTCTGATGAGAGGAATTCAAATGGTGAATGCCTGCTCCGCGGCGTTGATCCTCATTGCGTCGGTCTTGTCGGTAAGCACAGTATCCGCGCAGAACAGCCCGGCTCAAAACACCGGGGAGGCTTCCGCGCCTTCACAGCACCCCGTCATTCCTCTGAACACCAACTTCTGGAGTTACTGGACCCACTACTGGACGACGTGGCTCCCCGACCATCCGGTCTATGAGATGATCGAACTCACGGCGTACGAGAACCCTGAGGATCCGGCAGACTATCTCGTGCGCGTATTCCTCACTGAACGCGAAGGCCGGAAGCAGCAGTATTTCTACCTGAACGACGAGAACGAAGTAAGGAGAACACGGGCGAACGCCTATTTCCGTGAGATCCTGTATCGCAGGTCGGGCCCTGAGAGCGGGCCGCAGAACCTTCATGTCGAGTTCACTGACAAGGACAGCATCCCGATCGAGTGGACGATCACGTTTCCGCAGGGGGCGACGCTGCGCGAGCACGGCGATGGTCTGACACCGAGCATCCATAGTCTTGGTGCTGTGCTGCTTCTAGCGTTGAGAACGAGGACCGTGGACACCCACGATGACCAGGTGCTGCTTGCGGGCGTGGACTATGCCTCCGATCGTGCGCCCGGGGATCCCACACCCGGAACCCGAAGCTGGCACAATCCTGACTACTACAGTGCTATCCTCCTGTTCGGACAGCTGCGATTCCGGCATGGGGAAGGCGGTGTTGTGTCAAACTCGTGGGGCCGGGTCTTCTCCCCAGTGTTCGACGATCCACTGACCTACCGAACCACCGCGCTCGGTCCGGACAACTTTGTCGAGTTCAGACTGGACGCTGCCGGACGTATGATGTCATACGCTCACGTGAGTCGCGGGCATTCCCTTGATTTCACGTTCGAGCCAGCCCTTCCTCATCCCCTGAAGGCCGAAGATGGAACAAGCGTTCGCTTCAATGCGTCCTTCGATAATCGCCGGCGACTGATGACCGGAGCCGTCAGTATCCGACACAACGCGCCTGACCTTGTGGTTCTGCACTGGGTGCCTGACGAACCCGAATGGGCGCTAGGCCGTGATTTCTGGTCTGTGATCAGGTTTCGTGAGTCAGGATACGAGCTGACATTCACGGGCGACCGACCAGAGCTGCCCCAAGGCCATCAGTAACGCACACGCATGGCCAACGGCGGTCAGGATTCTTCGGTCGACCGTGTGGTGCGGTATGGCAAGCGCATGGACCGTTAGACCGCGTGCGCTAGATTCAGTTCCAGGGCTGTCTCATACTCATGGAGCGTTCCTTCGCCATGTCTCTGCCCATTCGCGACCTGTTAGTAGCGAGCCCGGTGAGAGCAAGGCGCCCCAGCTGGCTGACAGCGTCACCGCTCATCTTCATCGGCTGTCTTGCGGGAGCAGAGTCTCAATCTCAAGCTCAACGCGAGACCATCCTTGATAGCGTTGTTCACCTCGAATCCGGCATTGTCGCCGTGCCGGAAGTCCCGCGACTCGATACATCGGCAACGTTGCGGAGCCACCGCGTGGATATCGGCGGCAACATCCGTCTCTATGTCGTTGAGGAGGGTTCCGGACCAGCCCTAGTTCTCGTGAACGGGGGGCCTGGCAACACGCTGCATTCTCTCATCCCGCACTTCACGCGGGCAGCGTCCTTTGCGCGTGTGATCTACTATGACCAGCGCGGTACTGGTCTCTCCGACTGGGTGTCAGGTCCGTCCGGGTACTCGACGGCGCAGACGGTAGACGATTTGGAGCGCCTCCGACGTGTCCTTGGTATTCATCAGTGGTTTGTCTTGGGGCACTCGTACGGAGGGCTTATTGCGCAGTGGTACGCTATCCGCTATGCGGAGCACGTCCGTGGCCTGATTCTGGTGGGATCGTCGGTCCCGGTCGACGAACTGGATCTCGGCGAGCGGGACTATCGCTCAGATGCGGAACGCCGCCGGATTCAAGAGGTGTATGCCATTGACGGCCAGGCCGTTGTCCCGGTCCACAGCGCGCAAGTGGATACTGGAACGCTCCGACGTATGATCTACAACGGCTATCTGAATGGTGATTGGAAGCGGCAGTTCTTCTTCAAGCCGAGTCGCGAGCGCATGGCGCAGATCGCGCGGTACGAGTGGGTCCACGACCGAGATTTCAATCGCCAAGTCCGGCAGGACGGTTTCGGGAGGAACCTGCGTGATGCCTTCCGGAACTCCCCTATCCCGACCCTGATCGTCGAGGGGGCATACGACGCCAATTGGGGTTCGGACAAGCCGGCGCTGTTTGCGGCACAACATCCCAAGGCGGAACTCGTCATTGTGGAGCGGGCGTCGCACTTTCCGTTCGCTGAGCAACCGACGACTTTCTTTGCCCAGCTCGAGGAGTTCGTCCGCACTGCGCCATCCGTTGATCTGGCGGCCGTTGCTCGATGGAAACGCTCTGTGGGCCGGCAGTAGCGTGCGGGGATCCCATCGAGCACGCGGCCTAACAAGCGTTAGGAGCTGACCGTGAGGCCGCACGGGCGGCAGCTGATTTGCTGGGAGAGACGATGAGTCACGTGAGATGGCTGAGGTTGAGCTACTGGGTGGGTGCTATCGCCGATGCGGTGGCGACAGTTGCGATTCTGATCCCTGCCCGGATGGGCGAGTCCGATTTCCGCTATCCAATGGGATTGGCCGCTGCATTGATGCTTGCCTGGACGGTTCTCCTGATCTGGGGGGATCGGAAGCCAGTGGAGCGCAGGGGAATCCTGCTGCTCACTGTCTTTCCCCTGATACCCGGTCTGATGGCTTCGGGGATCGCCGCTGGTGTGGCCGGGCAGCTTCCCTTGGGTCAGGTTGTCGCGCGGTCAGTGGTGTTGGCAGGGATTCTCTTGCTGATACTGTACAGCTACTTGAAGGCCAATCGGGCAGTTGCCCGTGCGGCCTGACTAGCGTATGCACCCGACGAGCTTGGGTGATACGCGGACCGTTAGGTGGCACGTCTGGTTTCAGAGTGTGATAGCCCAATGAACCCACGAACGCCGAGACTTTCAGGAACGGGAAGGCAGCACATGAAGCTTCACGAGATCGGATTGTATGCGAGGGATCCGAAGGCGAGCAGGGAGTTCTACCACGACACCCTCGGGTTGGATCTCCATCATCACGAACCGGGTCTCTCGGTTTTCGGTGGCGGCTGGCCGGGAGTCGAAATCGGCGCCTGCTCGGGCTATACAGATCGCGTTCACATTTCGTTCATCGTAGACGATGTGGACAGACTGGCCAAGGAGCTGCACGCAAGGGGAGTAGAGTTCGAAGGTCCTGCGGACATCCATCTCGACAAGCGGGGCATCACGCTCCTGGACCCGGACGGCCTTCGTGTATTGATACAGAGTCCCACCGAAGCCTCACCGGACTGGCTGAAACAGATGGTCGAATAGACGGGTTGCGGCGCGGTAGATCCGAGTGGTATCCGTCTAACACGCGCATGGACCTGGCGAGCGCGTACGTGTTCAAAGGAAGTCGAACGACTGTCCCTGGCGTTGATCCGAGCACGTTCACTAAGCTGCCTGGCCGGTGAGTAGGGCGCCCGCAGCTCATGCACTGACCGTTAGGCGCCAGTCTGGCTCAGGTGTCGCTCGAAAGATGAGGTTTGGAAATGTCCGGGATGCGTCACACGGCGATAAAGCACCCAGTCGGGTTCGCGCTTCTGGCGACGGTGGTTCTGCTGCTGCTGTACATCGTTGCGGGCGCCGTCGCCGCTGTCGCCTCGACGGACGGCATTTCACATCAGCTGCTTGAGGCGCTGGCTAGACTGGCGGCCGCCGGCTTGGTCCTGTTCGTGATATGGCGCCTAGGGATGATGCGAGACGCAGGCGTAGTGCACCCGGGTGCGGTTTGGGTTTGGGTACTGGCGGTGGCTGTCGTCCTCTATCGGACGTTCACTCACTCCTACGCCTTCTTCGGCGACTTCGGACTAGCGTTTGCGCGGGTTCCGCTCTCCGGAGTGGTGGCGCTGAACGGCTCAGCCGCAGCGCTGTTGGAGGAGCTGGTGTTCCGCGGTGCCATGCTCAGCGTGCTGTTTCTGTCTTGGCGCAAGCTGTCGGGTGGGTCGCTGAGGTCGGCTCTGCTGACGGCCGCGCTTTTCGGAGCGTCACACCTCATCAGGCTTGCGATGGGGCAGCCCGCGCCGATCGTGGGCCTGCTGGTTCTGGATTCGTTCTTGGCGGGTATCTTCTACGCTGCCGTTGTATTTCGCGGACGCAGCATCTGGCCTGTTGTGGTCA
>JAOTWK010000301.1 GCA_029862935.1 Gemmatimonadota bacterium
GCGACACCGGACCATGGTGAGGGGCTGCTCTTCGCTCGCTACATGGATCAGGCGGCCGAGGGTTTCTTCGGCTTCATGCTCGGCCGAAACGCAGAGCGGATCATCGCCCGTGCCTTCTCCGAGCCCGGACATTCGCTTTCGTTCGAGCACGTGGTGTTCGCCGAGCGCGATGGTGTGGTTGCCGGCATGAGCTCCGCGTTCACCGGCGCACAGCACCGCAGCTTCAGCGAGGAGCCCCTGAGGCGTGCCGCCGGCCGCAGCGCCCTCCGCATGGGGTGCGTGCGGACACTTCTGGGGCCGCTCTGGCGCATCTTGAACACTGTTGCCGAGGGAGACTTCTATCTCCAGGGCATAGCAGTCGAGCCGGATCTGCGTGGGGCCGGGATTGGCTCGCTTCTGATGGCCGACGCGGAAGAGCGCGCCAGGGGCGTTGGATCAGCCCGGCTCTGTCTGGATGTCGCGGCGAAGAACGAGGGTGCGCGCAAGCTTTACACGCGTCGCGGGATGGTCGAGTCCTCGCGCTGGCCGGCGTCCAAGTTGCTGCCGACGGTGTTCGTGCGCATGACAAAGGACTTGTAGTGATTAGGAGGCGAGGGATTGGGGCGGGAGTAGTCGAGGCGGTGGCGAAGTGTCGGCCTAACTAGCGGTTGCAGCCGCGGATCACCTCTGTCACCCTGGCTGCTGAGCATCCAGGGCGCCAGAGGCGCCCCGCGGCTGAACCGCAGGACGTTAGGCGGCAACATTGGACCGACGCACCACACAGGAGAGAGCCATTGGCCGACAATGCGAAGACCACAGCGGCGACGGTGATTCCGACCATGCGATACAACGATGCAGCGGCAGCCATCGCGTGGCTCTGCGAGGCGTTCGGATTCGAGAAGCACCTTGTCGTGCCCGGTGAAGACGGCACAATCGTCCACGCACAGCTCGTCTTCGGGAACGGAATGGTAATGCTCGGCTCCGCGCGCGCGAGCGAGTTCGACAATCTTCAGAAGCCGCCGAGCGCTCTGGGTGGCGCCGTATCTCAGAGCCCGTACATCATCGTCGACGACGCCGACAAACACTACGCACGAGCTGTCGCGGCGGGCGCGGAGATCGTGATCGAAATTAAGGACGAGGACTACGGGGGCCGGGACTACTCTTGCCGCGATCCCGAAGGGCACGTTTGGAACTTCGGCTCCTACGATCCCTGGGCCTCCGCCTAACAAGCGCTTGCAGCGGACGGTCCGCTGTGCGGCCCGCCGCTGAAGCGCAAGACCGTTAGCTGGATCACGCCAACAGATGACTCACAGTGAGCATGAGCTGAGGTTCCTGCCAGGTTTCGGTCGCTTCCTCTTGTGCGAAATGGGGACCGCACCCAAAGCTATCGCGTTTGGTAGTGCCATCGCGGTGTTGATGGGAGAGCCAATCGTGAGTGCTTCGCTGCTCGGATTGACGATTCTGGCCGCGTCTCGCGCCTTGTATCACGCCGCCTTCTTCCGATCGCTGCGCGTACTCACCATTGCGTCAGACTATGTACGTGGGCCCTGCCCCAATCCCGTGTACGGCTCGACGATCCCGCGTGACCAGATTGATTGGTCCCGCACGGGAATTCGGTCACGACGCCTGGAGATCAGTTCAGAATCAGGGGACGTCATTCGAGTCAAGCTGTCTTGGTTCTCTCGCGAGCAACAGGAGGCAATCAGGCGAGCAATGCGCGACAGTGCGAGCCTGTCGGAAATTCCCGAGAGCTTGACGTATGCTGGATGAATAAACCAGCTAACAGTGCCATGGAGCGGACCGTCGGCCTTGCGGCCACCGGCCGCTCATGGCCGTAGTTAGCCAGATATGCTCGGAATCTCTCGCATCGTCACTTGTGTATTGCTGGTCGTGGTCTCCGCGACAAGCGCTACCCTGTGTCAGAAGCTGTCCGAGTCGAACAAGTCTCAGATCAGGCTCTTCTTCGTTGGCCATGAACGAGTCGGTTGGGGTCCATTGTGGATTGGAATGCCTCTCACGGACATTGAGGCTCAGTTCGGACAGAGTGAAGAGTGGATAAGCAGTTCCAGCTGTGCCGGATTGACATACCAAATTCCCGCGGTCTCGGAGCGATTATCTGTGGGTTTCTTGCCGTCTGAAGACGGTCCGGTGGTCGCTTGGATCAGCGTCTCCATCAGCTCTCCGGTTCCCTTCGAGACAGAGCTGCCGACGCTCGTGAGGTGGCTGAGTATCGTTCGCAACGGAGTCGCGAAGGAGATCCCCGGCTTGCTGTACAGACCGAGGCGAGTATCAGACACGGAGTCGTTGGATCATGCCCCGTCGTACGAAATCGCAAATCATCCTGGGGTTCGCTTGAACGTGGTTACTGATTGGGTCACGCTGAGCATTGATCGAGTCCAAGTAGAGAACATGCTGGGAGTGCATCTCACCCGTGATTAGACTGGCTAACAAGCCCCTGAAGCTGACACCGGCCTTCGGCCGGCGCAGCTTAGGGCCAATTCGTTAGATTGACGATTGATCGGGCTGCGAATGAAGCTCCTCACGCTCGGGGCTGTTGCCGCTTTCTTAGCGTTAGTCGTTATCTATGTAGCAAGCTGGGTAGTTGCGGCAGGCGCATCAGGAATAACAGAGCTCGCGCTTCAAGAACTGGAAGACAGACTTCGCAAGCTTGAGCGTACTGGATGCAAGTTCTTGTTGAGCGCCCCGCGCACTCTCAGCGAGAGTCAGATCAGCACCGTTGAGAAGACCCTGTCCAAGACCTCTTGCAGTGCAGCAGACTCTCCCTACGGCCCTTGGCGAGTCGACGAGTCAGCGGTCACGATACTAGGCGGCTGCCTTGACGACGCTTGGGTGGTAGCGGTGGACGTGAATGCCACGAGCCCTTGGAACAACTCCGTGCTGCTGAGAATTTCAAACGGATGCCGAGGGACAACTGACGAGGTCGGGTTTCGGTGGTTAGGTTTTCACTGGAGTCGCAATCCCGCAGCGGATAGACATCTTTTTCACTTCACAAAATTCGAGCGCCCCGACAGCCCTTAAGAGAATCTTTGCGACGAGCAATCTAACTTGCGGCTGCAGCTGCCAAAGCGGCTATGGTGTATCATCTGTCCAATCTCTCTCAGTCACCGCTTTGCAGCTGAGCCCTACGTTAGCTTGACGAAACGCGAATGGAAACGAACCCAATCCTGAGGAAAGCAATTCTCGAAGTAGTCGAGAACCAGCTTCGCAATGACGATCCTCCGCAGACGCGAGAAACGCTGGCGCGCCTGATGGGGGCTGGGCATTCTCGCTCGGAAGCCACGCAGATGATTGCGTCCGTCGTCGCCGTAGAGATGTTCGATGTCATGAGCACGGAGAAGCCATTTGACCAAGAACGCTTTGCAGAACGGCTACGTTTACTTCCCGAGCCGCCGTATGAGAAATAGCTGACGCAGCAAGCTAACATGCGCCTGAAGCTGACGGCGCTCCGCGCCGCAGCATAGGCGCAAGACGTTAGACAGTCTGAGACGGGTGATGCTTCGAACCGCGATCGCGCTGGCGCTCATCTCTTCGAGCGTCGCCTGTTTCGGCTCGTCACCAGAACCTGAACGAAAGATCATCACTATTCGTTACTCTCACTTCCCACTCGATTCACTGTCTGGCGAAGTATTCTGGCTGGACGAGAATGACGTGAGACGTCCGGTGACGGACTTCTACTTGTCATACGCGAAGCCGAAAAACTACGACGCGCCGTTGCGAGTCGAGATTGCGGAGGATGGCTCATTCACAACGTCCTATCGGCAGTCAGGTTGCCTAAAGGAACGACTTGATGAGCCATATCCAAACGAGCGAATTCAGTGGCCATCGCGAGAGTTTTTGATTGAGGCACCTGGCTGCGCTCCAGCTGCGATCTCGTACGGAAAGGACAGGACTAGACATGAAGTGCAACTCGACTGTGGCGCACGGCAGCGCAATGGGGGCGCTGTCTAACAAGCCCCTCGAGCAGACAGTCGGCCTATCGGCCGCCTGCTGCTCAGGGCCATCCCGTTGGGCGGACAAGGAGAACACGATCGTGACCCGAGTCGCTGGGGTTGTCGCGGTCCTGATCAGTCTTACAAGTGCCCGCGGGTGCGCAGCTGCCGAAGCCCCGTCGCAAAGCCGGGCACGCGAGCCGATTGTCGGGTTGCCGTGTGAGGGGTGCGAGGCGGTTTTCGAGGGGCTGCCGGCAACACTTGAGACCGATGCCCGAATCGGCCGACGGGATGAGCCTGGTCAGTCCCTGCGCATCGTGGGCACGGTCTTCGACCCGGCAGGATACCCGAAGTCGGGAGTCATCGTCTACGCGTACCATGCCAACAGCCGCGGCATCTACCCGTCGGACGACCGATATCGAGGGCTCGCCGCCTACCATCACGGCCTCCTGCGGGGATGGGCAATGACGGACGCGGAGGGACGCTACGGCTTCGCCACGATTCGACCGGCGGGCTACCCGGACTCTGACCTTCCGGCCCACGTGCACATGCATGTGATCGAGGTCGGTCGCTGTACCTACTATGTTGACGACGTCCTGTTTGAAGACGATCCTCGCCTCACAAAGGAGAAAAAGGCTGCCCTGATTCTGGGCCGCGGCGGGAGCGGCCTGGTGACCGCACAGATGGACAAGGCCGGGGCGTGGGTCGTGCGGCGCGACATTCACCTCGGCAAGAACATCCCTGGCTATCCAGAGCACGCCCAACAACGGGTTCCAGCGGACGGCGCTGCGCGCCGCCGCTGAACCGGATCGTTAGCCAGATGAAAGAATCCTGGCGATACTGTGTGGCCGTTGCACGCGTGTTCTTGGGGACACTCGTTGCCGTGACTTGTGTTTCTGCCGAGTCCCAACAGACGCCTGTCTCAGTCTACTT
>JAOTWK010000302.1 GCA_029862935.1 Gemmatimonadota bacterium
CAGTCTGACGAGCGAAGATTGGTGCCCGGGCGCGGCCGGATGCGGCGCAGGGCGCCGGTCTCCGCCCCACGAGATACTTTTAGCGCCGTGTCGTGACCGAGAGGCGCACCTCTGAAGCAGACACAGCGCTCCATCTTTCTCTTTTGGCTTCCGCTCGCGGCGACGTGGCTCATGATGGCTGCGGAGGGGCCGTTTCTCGCGGCGATCATTGCCCGGCTGGCGGATCCCAAGTTCAACCTGGCGGCCTGGGGCGTCGCCTTCGCGTTCGCAGTATTGGTGGAAGCGCCGGTCATCATGATCATGAGCGCCTCCACGGCTTTGGCGCGGGATGCGACCAGTTTCCGGCGATTGCGCACGTTCACCTATGTGCTCAACGCCGTTGTGACGGGCGTCATGCTCGTGGTTCTCATCCCGGCCGTGTTCCACGCGATCATGGTGGACGCGATCGCTCTGCCGCAGGAGGTGGCTGACCTCACGTACGTGGCGCTGTGGATTCTGTTGCCGTGGCCCGGAGCCATTGGCTATCGGCGGTTTTATCAGGGCCTCTTGATCCGCGACGGTCGCACGCGGCGCGTGGCCTACGGCACGATCGTTCGGCTCACCACGATGGCGTTGACCGCACTCGTGTTGTACGTCACCCTCGCGCCCCCGGGAGCGTATGTTGGTGCGGCGGCGCTCGCGGCCGGGGTGTCGGCGGAAGCGATTGTGAGCCGGCTGATGGCGCGAGACACGGTGCGCTCACTCTGTGCGACGACACCAGACCCGTCCGACGGGGCACTTGGATACCGCATGATCGTCAGGTTCTACTATCCGTTGGCGCTCACCTCGCTGATTGGGCTCGCCGTGCAACCCATGCTCACGTTCTTCATGGGTCGCGCGCCGGCACCAGTGGAGTCGCTGGCGGTCTTCCCGGTCGTGGCGTCGCTGTCGTTCATTTTCCGCGCGATGGGGTTGTCCTACCAAGAAGTAGTCATTGCGCTCATGGGCAAGCATTATGATGAAGTGCGGGCACTGGGTCGATTTGCACTCGGACTCGGACTTGCCTCGTCCGTCGGACTGGCATTGGTCGCACTCACCCCACTCGCGGGAATCTGGTTCGGGGCGATCTCTGGGCTCGCGCCTGATCTTGCCCGGTTTGCCATTGTCCCGACGATCGTCCTGATCCCGATCCCGTTTTTGTCGGTCATCCTGTCGTTTCAGAGAGGGATTCTCGTCGTGGCACACGAAACGCGGCCGATCACGTGGGCGACCGCCATCGAAGTGATCGGCATCGTGATTGGGTTTCCGATTCTCGGGTGGAAACTCGGCATGGTGGGAGTGACCGCTGCCACGCTGGCGTTCCTGGTGGGCCGTTCGGCAGGTATTGTCTATCTCTTGAGGCCGAGCGTACGGGTGGTGCGGCGCCAGGCAACCGAGCGAACGCCAGGCGGGATGTGGGAGTGAGGCTGAGGGTGGCGCCAGGAGAAGCCGCCTACGGTCCGGGCCTGAGATTCTCCAACGGAGGGTGACAATGCGTCCAACAGCAGTGGTGACCGGACCGATGGCGGTCCTGATCGTGTTGAGCAACGTGGGATGTGCGCGTGGCGACAGAATGGAGCGCGGAGACGCGGCTATCCCAACCGCGGAGATCGTGCAGCCGGCGGACGGCACATCAGTGTCGGGCCCCAACGTGACCGTCGAGCTCGCCGTCGAGCATGTGAATCTGGCGCCTGCTGGCACGAATGAACCGAACACTGGCCATTTGCACCTCTTCATCAATCGCGATCTGACGCCCGAGGGCGAGGTGATTCCGGTTGGCGAGGGCATCGTGCACCTGGGTCAAGCGCAGCGTGAGTACCTGATGGAGGGGTTGGCGCCGGGCGAGTACGTTGTGATCGCCGTGTTGGGCGACTGGGCGCACGTGCGTATTCCCGGGGCCATCACCGATACGGCGCGCATTGTGGTGCAGTGACGATAGCGCGCATTCGGCGGGCCATGCCGGGCGGAGGGTCGCGCCCGGTACCGTGCTGGTGGTGCAGCGTGATACGGGGAACGGAGACGCGTGCTACCGCACCTCGCCCACCAGCCGGGCTAACTGGTCTCGCGCCTCGGTCACGTGTGGCTGGAGACGCGGTTCGGCGTTCTGCCACAACTCGAGGAACCTGTTGTAGTAGTCGATCGCCTGCTGGGCATGGCCCTGCTGGTCGTGGAGGGTCGCGAGGCGCCGGATGACGAGCCACAGAGTCACGTTGTCCTGTCCTGAGCGGAAGAGGACCGGCGACTCGAGATACTGCTCGTACGCGGCGATCGCGGAATCCGGTGCACCAGCCGCAGCATGCGCCGCACCCAATTCGAACAGCGCGCACAGCGTACAGGCTGGGAGACGCTCGCGTACGGTGCGATACGCGGTGACGGCGTCGAGCGGCCGGCCCTCCGCCAGGTCTAGGGCTCCGCGGGCCCACAGGAGTGCCGTCTGTTGCGCATCGCGGGCACGAATGTCCGCGCTGACCTCCGACTCGTAGCGCCTGATGTAGGTGCGCGCGCGTTGCGGGTTGCCTGCCTCCGCATACAGCTGCGCGAAATCCAAGTACTCACGTTGTTCAGGAGGCAGCGCTTGCCACTCGGGGCTTCGTTGTACGCCTTCGAGCGCGTCCACGGCGGCTTGGGCGTCGCCGTAATAGCGGAGGTTCAGGACGGCGGCGACTTTGCTCTCGAACAGCACGCGCGGCTCCTCGATCATCCGGATATTGTGCTGCGCCTGCACGTCGAACGCCTCGTTGATCAACCGTAGGCCTTCCTCGACCCGCCCCTGCGCGGCGGCGAATGCCGCAAGCTCCGACAGTGTCATCATGTCGAAGAGGGGATTGCCGCGCTGTGCCGCGCGCAACTCCTGAACGAGTGCCTCGGCAGCCGGATAGTTGAACTCGGAGCTCAGGAACGCTGCCTGGTACTGCAGCACCTGGGGCTGGTCGGGGTACTCCGCCTCGAACCGGGCCAAGATGGCCGCCGCGGAATCCCTGAGCCCCAAGTCGTAGAGCGCCGAGATTGCGTTCGTGAACGTGACGGCAGGCGCGCCACCAAGCGCGATGGATCGCACGTAGAGATCGGAGGCCTCCTTTCTGCGACCGAGTTGCGTGTATACCACGGCCAGATTGTTGAGGGCAATCCTGTCCGTGGGGTACTTGTCGAGCAGCGTGCGGTACACGTCGATCGCCGTCTGGGGCTCCTCCTCGACATAGGTGTAATAGGCTGCTTCAGCGAGGTAGCGCTCGCGTTCCGTCAACCGGTCCCGCAACTCGAATGCCTTGGTGAATGCCTCTTTCGACCGGTCGGGATCGCGGTCTTGGTTCTTGAGAATGACCGCGAGCTTGCGATACGCCATGGCAAACGCCGAGTCCTCCGCCAGGGCCTCCTCCAGGAGACGCACGGCCCGGTCGTAGTCCGCCTGGTTGTTCGCCCGGTCGGCCTGAGCGTACTTGCGCAGCGCCGCGGTCGAGCGCGTCGTCACCCGGTCGAGCGGAGCGTCGCCGCGTATCGTCCGCAGCGATTCACCGATCTTGGCGCGTAGGCTCGCGGACAAACGATCGACCGCCCCCACGATGGCCGTGGCATCCGTTGCCGTCTCCCGTCCGGCCCACAACACCTCGCCGCTGCCGACAGACGTGAGACTGCTCGAGACGACGTAGCCACTGCCTACCGGGAGGATCTCGCCTGTAACGATCGCTTTCAGGCCCTCCCGCTCCGCCACTTCTGCTGCCAGTGCCTCGCTGAGCAGCGTATCCGGATCGCGTTGCATGCGGACAAGGACGCGAGCGACCTGCGCCGGCTCCAGCACCGTGACCGCCGTCGACTGTGCGAGATCGATCCGGAACAGCTCAGTCACGGTCTCGCCGATCGTGGAGTCCTGTGTGCGGTTGCTGAATTGGGCCAGCACGATCCGCTCGCGCTCTTCCAGGACACCAGCGGCGACCAGCGTCCCGACGGGGCCGATACCCAAGGTCCGCATGCCCATGTAGGCCACGATGGCGACAGCCAGCGCGCCGAACGCCATGCTGCCAGCTACCGACAGTTGCCGCCACGTAAACCACGTGCGCGTGCCCGGAGCATCCGGAACCGCGCGGTCATCGGACCGCGCGACCGCGCGTCGACGCTCCGCACGCCCCGTGAGGAACACGGCCGGAAGTCCGACGGTCAGCAGCATGAGGGTTGTTGGCAACACCCAGCTGGGAAGCCCGAGTGCGACCATGAGCCCATAGGCCGCGAAGGTCATGGCCGCCCCCCCGACAGCGTAGAGTCCGAGGACACGGGCGGGATGCGCCGAGCCGAGGCGCGTGCCGGCATCAACGCCCGTCGTCCACGCGCCTGCCGGCGTGACGGCACCGCTCGGAGTGGCAAGCACATCCAACTGCGCGCGCAGCTCCGCCGCACTCTGCCACCGATCGGCGGGACGCTTTTCGAGGCAGCGCATGACGACAGCCGCGAGCGGTCCGGGTATCGCATCCCGGAGATCCGTGACCGGCCGCGGCTGCTTCGCGACGTGTGCGGCCAGCACCGTCTGCGGCGTGTCACCTTCGAACGGAGGCCGCCCGGTCAGCATCTCGTACGCCATCGCACCGACCGCATACAGGTCGGCCCGATGATCGATGTTGGGGTCGCCGGCTGCCTGTTCGGGCGACATGTAGGTCGGTGTGCCGACAGCCATTCCAAACGTGGTGAGCTCGCTCCCGCTGGCCGCCTCCGTCACCGCCTTGGCCACGCCGAAGTCGGTCACCATCGCGTGATCTTCTGCCAGCATGACGTTGTCCGGCTTGATGTCGCGATGGACGACTCCCTGCTTATGGGCCAGTGCGAGCGCATCGACGACGTCGCGTGTC
>JAOTWK010000303.1 GCA_029862935.1 Gemmatimonadota bacterium
GCCTGTTGCTCGACTCCGCCGCCGGAGGTGCGCTCTCGCGCTTGATCAGCACGGGCGATTTCTCCGGGAAGCGCGATCAGATCGCGGTGGCGTATCCCGAGAAGCGTCCGAAACGAGTCGTGCTGGTGGGTCTGGGGCCAC
This sequence comes from Gemmatimonadota bacterium, assembly GCA_029862935.1. The sequence continues at coordinate 142 of JAOTWK010000303.1, forward strand.
AGCCGGAGATGACGCGCGGCGCGGTGCGGCGAGCCGCCGCGGTCGCAGCTCGCAAAGCCACACAACTCAAGGCGGAGACGCTGGCGCTGGTCCTCACGCCTGAGGCGAGGGGTGGTGTTTCCCCGGAAGCCGTCGGGCAGATGCTCGTGGAAGGGGGTGCGCAGGGTGCGTGGCAGTTCACAGACCTCAAGTCCGAAGAAGCGACCAAGCTCAAGGCCATCGAGATCATCGCGCCGCGGGAAGAGCGAGCGGACGTCGAACGTGGCCGCCGAGTGGGTGCGGCCCTCGCCTCAGGACACGTATTGGCGCGCAACCTTCAGGCCCTGCCCGGCAATGTGTGCACCCCCAGCTACCTGGCGGGTATCGCGCGCAAACTCGGCAAGGCGTACGAACACCGCGTCACGGTGCTAGGCCGCGAGCAAATGGAAAAGGCGGAGATGGGGGCACTGCTGGCGGTGGCCCAGGGATCACAGCAGGAACCACAGTTCATCACGCTGCAGTACCGCGGCGCAGGACGCGAGCCGCCGGTGTGCGTGATCGGCAAAGGCATCACGTTTGACTCCGGCGGTATCTCGATCAAGCCAGCGGAGAAGATGGAAGAGATGAAGTACGACATGTCCGGCGCGGCCGCCGTGCTGGGCCTGTTCGAGGCGTTAGGACACCTCAAGCCCAAGGTCAACGTCGTGGGGCTCATTCCAGCCTCTGAGAACCTGCCCTCCGGAACGGCCATCAAGCCGGGTGACATTGTGCGGGGACTGTTGGGCAAGACGATCGAGATCATCAACACGGATGCCGAGGGGCGCCTCATCCTGTGCGACGCGCTGGCTTACGCTCGTCGCTTCAAGCCCGCCTGCGTCATTGATGCGGCGACACTGACCGGGTCGGTGGTCATCGCCTTGGGACACCACGCGACCGGCCTCATGGGCAACGACGATCCGCTGGTCGAGGAAGTGCGCCGTGCGGGCGACCTCGCTGGAGAGCGCTGCTGGCCATTGCCGTTGTGGGATGAGTACCGAGAGCAGCTCAAATCGGATGTCGCTGATGTTAAGAACGTCGGCGGTCGACCCGCGGGGGCGCTCACGGCTGGGTGGTTCCTGCGCGAGTTCGTTGATGGCTTCCCATGGGCGCATCTCGATATCGCCGGATCGGCTTGGACGGACGCCGATCGCCCCGACCTCGCAAAGGGGCCGACGGGCACAGGTGTTCGGCTGTTCGCCGAGTTCGTGATGGGACGCGCTAAGGGGTGAACCGACTCCGGCGTGGTGTCGCGTGTGCGGCATTCTCGCTTGCTGCTTCCCTCATCTCGGCCACGCCCTCTGTGGCGCAGCAAGACACCGTTCGGGCGCCTACGGACTCGACGGTCGTCGACTCGCTGGCGACAACCGACGCCGAGATTCCACGCGTCACGGTGCTGCCAATAGGCGATCCCGAGGTTCCAATCGGTCCGCTCACGCCGGGGACCCGCTACAGCTTCACTCGTGACTCTCTGCTCTGGTCAGGAGCTGTGACCCTGGCGGACCTGCTCACCCGGATTCCCGGGGTGTACGTGGCGCGCGCCGGATTCGTTGGGCAGCCCGAATACATCCAGTACGGGGGACGTGGGGGGAATGCGTTGGAGATCTACTGGGATGGAGTGCGGTGGGAGGCCCTCGGCGGCGACACGCTGTTCGTCGACGCGGGGACCTTTCCGCTCACCTATCTGCGACGGGTCGACGTCGAGGTTCAGCCGGCGCGGCTTCGGGTATTTCTTGTCTCAGAGCGGCACGAGTTGTTGGACGTCCGCTCCAAGGTTCGGGTAGAGCAGGGAGCGTTCAAGACGGCGCGCTACACGGCACTGTTTCAGAAACGGGCCCGCAACGGGGTGAGCGTCGATCTTGCCGCTCAGTTTGTCGGCACCGACGGACCGAGTAAGACCGCGGGCAGCGACGCGTTCGACGTGTGGGCAAAGCTCGGCTGGAGCCCCAATGGCAAGGTGGGCGCCACCTACCAGATCCGTCGCCAGGACATCGACCGCGACCCGCTGAACGGTATTCCCGCTCGAATGGGCACGCGCGCCGACTATCAGCTGGGGCTGTATGCGGGAACCCGGGCCGACGGGATGGGACTGCGCGCCCGGGGCGGGGTCGTGACCAGCACATGGTCGGCCGATTCCGGCAGCGACCTCACGAACCAGAGCCTGCAGCACGCCTACGCCGCGCTGCGATACCGCCGCGCGAGTTGGTCCGTCGAGGCACTGGGGCGCATCGCCGACCAGCGCACACCGTATTCGCTAGAGGCTCGGGCCGGTTGGGTGCCGATCCGGGGAGTCGTGATCTCAGGGGACGCGCGGTGGCAGCAGCACGAAGGTGACCGGGAGTCCACCGAGATCCACGGCGCGGCCGGCCTGTACCTCGGCCCGTTGTACGTGGCCGGGGAGATGGCACTCGGCGAAGCCGTGCAGACGCCAGCTCTTCCGTTCGACACCGCCCAACGCACGGTGGACCGGGCGGTGCGGGCGGGGATTCGCACCAAGTGGTTGAGCGGTCAGTTCAGCCTTGTGAGGCGGGACGCCTACGACCCGCGTCCCTATCCGGAGCTGATGGGCCCGATTCCGGCACTTGGCAGCGTGCCCGCGACCACCTACTTGGTTGCCGAGGCGACGGTGCGACCAGTCTCGGCCCTCGCCCTGTCAGGCTGGTTCGCCGACCCCTCCGGTGGGGAACCGAGCGATCTTCAGCCGCCCCAGCACTGGCGGGCCGCACTCACGCTGCGGTCGAAGTTTTGGCGCACCTTCCGGAGCGGCGCGTTTGACCTCCGAGCGCAGATTGCAGTCGAGTCGTGGGGCGCAGGGACGGCGGGACAGAGTGAAACCGGGAGCGCAATTGCGCTGCCATCCGCCACCTTCTGGGAGATGCACCTGGAAATCCAACTCGTAGATTTCACGGCGTTCTGGAGCCTTCGGAACGCGCGACTCAGTGACGCGGAGTTCGTCCCGGGCCTGACGTACCCTGGCAATGGTCAGCTGTTCGGTGCGTCATGGGTGTTCGCGAACTAGCGGCACGGACGAGCCGATTGCGCTTCCGCGGCGACCACTTACGTTCATCTCCAAAGCCTGCACACGAGCGAGAGCGTCAGTGCCCAAGTCGATGACCGGCTTCGGAGCGGCCGAAGGCCCGGTGAACGAAGGCCGGCTGGCCCTCGAAGTACGAACGGTCAACCACCGCCACTTCAGCGTCCAATTTCGGTTGCCCAGTGATTTGCAGCCCCTCGAAGCTGAGCTCAAGGCAGCACTCAGAGGGCAACTGGAACGTGGCCATGCGTCGGTCTCGGCACGGTGGACGGAGCGACCGCAAACCACGACGGAGATCGCCGTGAACGTGGATCGAGCCCGCACGGTGGTCGAGGCGCTCACGAATCTCAAGGATGCGTTGGAGCTCCCGGGTGAGGTGGATCTGGGATTCGTAGCGCGACAGCCTGACGTCGTGGTCTACTCGGAGACCCAGGCCGGTGGGCCGGATCCCGCCGATGTCCTCGCGGTCCTCGGTGAAGCTCTAGAGGCGGTCGTCGTCATGCGGCGAGCCGAAGGGACCGCGCTCGCCGAGGATTTGCGGCAGCGCCTCGATGCGCTGACTGAGTACCTTGCCGAGGTCGAACGGCGGTCACCAGAACGCTTGGTGGCGGAGCGGGACCGGCTGCGGGAGGCCGTCGGCCTCCTGCTGGACAAACAGGACGTCGACGAAGCTCGGATCAGCCAGGAAATCGCGCTGCTCGCTGAGAAACTCGACATTGCAGAGGAGATCGTTCGGCTACGCTCGCACATCGTGCTGTTCCGCAGCGGCCTCGACGGGGATGGCCCGGTCGGCAAGCAGCTTGCCTTTCTGGGGCAGGAAATGCTGCGGGAAGTGAATACGATCGGGTCCAAGGCCAACGACACCACAATTGCGCACACGGTGATCGCGATGAAGGGAGAACTCGAGCGGATCCGCGAACAGGTGGAGAACGTCGAGTGAGACCGTTGGTGGTGATCCTCTCGTCCCCATCGGGTGCGGGGAAGACGACGATCGCGAGGGCGGTGTGCGCCGGGCGCGAGGATGTGGCGTTCAGCATATCCGCGACGACTCGCTCCCCACGCCCGGGGGAGCGGGACGGAGTAGATTACTATTTCCTCTCGCGGGAAGAATTCCTGCGCCGTCGAGACGGTGGGGAGTTCCTGGAGTGGGCTGGATACAGCGGGCATCTCTACGGGACGCTCGAGGCCGAGGTGGATCGGCACGTGGCGGGCGGACAGCACGTGATCCTGGACATCGAGCCGCAGGGGGCCTTGCAGGTACGGGAGCGCCGCGACGACGTCGTGGCTATCTTTGTCCTCCCGCCGTCCGCGGCGGCACTCCGCAGCCGGTTGGAGGGACGCTCGTCGGAGAGGCCAGAGGAGATGGCCCATCGGCTTGTCCATGCCCGATGGGAGTTACAACAGGCGGCAGGGTATGACTTCGTGGTCGTCAACGACGAGCTCGAAGAGGCCGTCGACGCGGTGCGGGCGGTCCTGAATGGTGAGCCCCATCGGGTCACCCAAGTAGAGGATTTGGAACAGACAATTGAAACCTTGCGTCGCGACCTGGCCACGCTGGCCCAGGCCATAACGCAGTGAGATACCGAGCAGGAGCGTACATGTACATCTTCACCCCGAACGACTTGGCGAGAGAGGCCGGAACGAAGTATCTCGGCGTGCTC
>JAOTWK010000021.1 GCA_029862935.1 Gemmatimonadota bacterium
GCTGGGCCGAACGGAATTGAACAGATCCCCGGCAATGATCACCAGGTCCGGCGCGGCCGCAATCACGCCCTCGATCACATTCCGGAACGCCGATGCCACATCGGCTTCACGCTGATTGATGCCGTTCGCGGTGAGTCGGTGGTACTGACGAAACCCGAGGTGCACGTCGGCGAGATGGGCGAGCTTCACGGCGACTCCGGCAGCACCACCTGTCGCAGGGTGCGGTCCACATGGACGCGACCGACAGCCTCGGGCGCTCCGCGACTGCGAATTTCTCCCTGCACCGAGAACCGCGTGGCCGCCGAGACGATGCCGGACCAGCCGGTCGACCACACGAGCGCTCCAGTCACGGTGCCACGATAGTCGAGCACCGTTCCGTCCGGCCGACGCTCGCCGTGCGGCACGGCGTCGCCTCCCAGCCCCAGGTAGACGAGAGTATCGTGCGCTCGGGCAACGATGCTATCGACACGATAGGTCATCCGCACCGTCAACGCCGTCTCCCCGTCTCCCAGTTCGGTGCCCACAGGGAACTCGACCCGTCCACGCCACTGCATGCCGCGACGCACTGGCCGTTCGGGTAACACGGTGCCTCGAACTCCGGCCACGAGCTGCACCAACAGATGTTCAGCGAGCGAATCGGGTCGGCCGCGGAGGGCGAGCTGCATTCGGTCATCGGCATCGAGTTGTACCCATGCGCCCTCGACCATCGTGACGGCGCGCTCTCGCCAATCGCCACCCGCCTCCCGCTCGCGGACCCGCAGGGAATCCAGCTGGACGTGCAGCACCGTTTTGTCACCGACCTCGAGCGCGGACTGGGTGACACCGCCCAACTGCGCGGTTTCGCGGACTCGCGGCGTGCTGCCCGGGCCCTCGTCCACCGTGATGCGTACGTGTTCCTGAAACACTCGCCGAATGACGAGGCCATTGGGCGGCTCGAACCGCAGCGCGACGGCGTGTTGGGCGGATGCCGGCGCCACGAGAAGCGCGCTCACCCCCACGAGCGTGAACAGTCGTCTCATCGTCGCACCTGAAACCGGGTGGTGATGTCCGTCTCGAGCGTGCGTCCGGCCACCTCGTCTTGCGGCAGCCCCGCGAACGTGGCCATCCGCATCTGCACCCGGAGGGCCCCCGACACAAATGTCTGCCAACCCGTCGACCAAATCAGCCGGCCCCCTAAGGCGCCACTCAGCCGCGCACGCTCCACACCCGCTTCGGGTGCCGACGCCAAGGTCGTGGGCAAGAGGCTCCCTCTCGCTTCGAGGTACACCAACGTGTCCGTGCCGCGTACCACGATGCTGTCGAGCGTGAGCGTGCTGCGTGCCACGATGTCGACGGCCTGCTCGACCCACGTCGCGACCCCCAGCTCTTGTTCGAGTCCAATCGGCTCATTCAGCGGAACCACGAGGTCGGCGGTCCATGTTGCGCCCGGGGTCTGTGGTTCCTCGGGGAACGCCAGCTCGAGCCCGGCGGCGAAGGCGCGCAACGTCCCGGCAGGCGATGCGCTCGCAGACTGCGCCGACCGCAACTCGAGACGCTGCACGCGTAAACGATCGTCCACGGCTACCACTGCAATGTCCGGTGCCAGCCCCACATCTGGAACCTGCGTCCACATGCCACCACGGGGACGGCGGCGCAAGCGCACGGAATCACGGGTCACCTCCACCAACCGCACGCCGTCCGTGACCTCGAGCACACGATGCGTGAGACTGCGCAATCCGGCGGCCTCGATCGTCAACGCATCCCCACCGTCACGGACGGTGCTGGTCGCTTCGTACCGCCACAGGGTGTGCACGACCGATCCTGCACCTGGTTGGTAGCGAAGTCTGATCGATTGCTGAGCTTCCGCGCCGAGCGTCGTCGCCAGCCACAGGCACCCGGCCGCGACGACAACGGTCAGAGTCTCACGGTGCATAGGGATCCTCGACCGAGCGAAGCGGCGTCACGGGGACGGCGGTCGCGACCCGTTCGCGCGGCACGGCCGGTCCCAGCGCGCCAATGAAGTACCCGAACACATCATCGGGCGCGGTACGCTTCGTGGCGAGCAGGGCCCGTCGCACGTCTTCTTCCCGCCGACCGGCAATGGCATCGCGGACACGTGTCGCCGGAATCCGCCGGTCCATGGCCGCGAGCTGGCGTCCCACCGCTTCGTCAAACGGCACGTCCGTTGAAGGGGGAAACCGCTTGATGCCTTCGGGCCCGCTCAGGACCGAGGGGCGCGGGAAGCGCACGAACACGGGTTGCGTGAAGTGTGGGTGCCGCACCATCAACTCACCCTTGGGCAGCGTGGCCAACTTGATCTTCGTCGCGGGCGACAGCACCTGATAGCCCGGAGTCGCCAGCTCGTCCATGTCCATCCGTCCGAACAGCACCGAGCCGGCGTTGCCGACGACGCGCCGGTGCACCTGCGAGCGGAACTGTTGCGTCGCAAACAAGACGAGTCCCAGATACCGGCCGCGCTCCGAGATGTCGAGCAACATGCGGCGCACGTACGTATCGGGTCCGTCACCCGGGGCGTATTTGTTCAGCTCGTCGACCACGACGATCACGTGGTCGACGCCGAGCTCACGACGTTCGAGCTGCTCACGCAACATGGTCACCACGCGGGTGAACACGAGATCCTGCGCCAGCTGATCCATGCCCGCGACGTCCAACACGTACACGGTCCGATCCTCGAACGCGCCGAATGGCAGATCACTCACCGACCCGTCGTCGGTGACCAGGCCCTTGCACCGCGTCGAGATGTTGATCAACCGGTTCCGCACCTTCCGCATCGTCGCGATGTGATGGGTCCGCCACACATCGGACCGGCCCGCGCTCTCGAGCCCATCGAACACGCTGCGAAACAGTCGATCCAAGTCCGAGAACGTTCGCACGCGATGGGTACCGCCCCATTCGTCGCGAAACTCCTTTTCCACGACCCGATCGATGAGGAAGTCGAGCAGCGCATCGGCCTTCGCGTCGATGTCATCGCGATTGAGCAGCACCTCGTGATAGCCAAGCACCTCGTTGAGGCCCCAGACGAGCGGCTGGACCGACCCGAGGAGATCGGGATGGGACCGCAGGGTGTTCACGTTCACCCCGTCCGGTTTGAACGGCGCGAAATAGCGCACCCGCTCGAAGGGCCGGGGATCCATCCCGAGCGTGGCGTACAGTTCCCGATCGGCCTCGGTGAGCGTACCCGGTTGATCGAGAAAGCACAGGTCGGGACCCTTCACGTTGAAGCAGACGGCGGCGACCGACCCCCGATGCTCCGGCAGCCGCTGAAACACGCTCGAGAGCAGAAACTCGACGGCACTCGTCTTGGTCGCGAGGCCGGACACGCCACTGATGTTGAGATGCGCTGATTCGGGCCCCAACAGAAAGTCGGCGTCCACAAAGACCGGCGCGGTGAGGCCGCCAGCGCGGTACACGCCAACCGGCACACCCGTCGGCGTCGCGGACCGGAGAAACGCATCCATGCGGAGCGCCATCTCGACGTCCGCCTCGTCGGCAGCGAACACGTCGGCGAGCGGGACTGGTTGCACTGGCTCTTCGGGCTCGTGGCGCAGCACCGCAGCCGTCCACAACCGCACCTCTGTTCGCCGGGTTGGCGCACGTGTGCCCGTCGGGTCGCCGTCGGCCACGACCACTTCATGGAGCGGGGTCGCCAGGTCAGAGTAGGCCTTGCCGTCCACCACCACCGCGTAGACGGACCGGTCGCCTGGCGCATCGACTCGGACGATCGCGCCGATCCCAATCGTCGTCTCGATCGCCGTCCAGAAGTAGAACTGATGCGGGCCCGCGGGAAGCGCTTCCGTCGCAATCACGCGACCAATCGGTTCCCGTTCGTGTCCTGACGTCACCACCAGCCTCCTACCTGCGCCCGCAAATACGTTTCGACCTGCTGCACGGGATAGATCAGGCGATCCCACCGCCCATCCCGCGCCGCGAGCGGGGCGCGCTCCCCCAACACCCAGCGGCTGACCGCGGTCGCCTCGGTCACCGTCTCGGGGAACGCTGCCCGCTCCAAGCGGACGAGCCCATGCAGCAGCTCATGCTCCTCCCATGGCCACAATCGAAGATACCATGTGTAGACCGTCGCCCGCCGCCCGCTGCGCGCGAACACGCTCGTGCGGTGGTGCGCCGGCAACGTGAGCGCCACATCCAGGTCGGCCCCCTCGAGAAACTGCGTCTCGTGACTCTTAATGACACCGAGCACCCGTTGGGCGTCCGACCCGCCGACCAGGTCGGTCACGGACCCGTCGACCACCAACCACGCGTCGCCGGAAGTTGCCAGCTGCCGGCGGGCCACCCGTCGCTCGAGCGTTTCGCGTCGCTCCTCCACGACCTTCGCCGCGAGTTGCACATCCAAGATGGGGTGCGATCGCTCGGCGGCCTCACAGTCGACCAATTCCAGGCCTGTCCGCTGCAACGCGTCCCGCTGTGTGGCGTCGAGCCGGGCAAGCGGCACGACGACGAACTCTTCCGCCTCGGAATCGGCCGCGCGCAGCGCGCCGTGGTCACGCCGCAGCACCGCAGCCGCAACGTATCCACGCACGACGGGAACGAGCCCGATGCGACCCTCCACGGCATATCGCTGGATGCCATCGAGGAAGCCAACCTGCTCCGGTGATGGGTCGGGTGCTCCGAGGTCCACTGCTTGGATATTCGGGTGCTCCACGTGTTTCGCCGAGGCGAACGGGGCTGCAACCGGAGGGGCGGCATGCGTGAGCGGCACCCCGGCGGACACGGTCCCACCGGCCTCCTGCACGGCGTCACACAACCGAAGCCTCGCGGACGTCGTCAGGCAGTCACCTTGACGCCAACGGTCAGGCCATCGCGAATCGGCACGATGGTCGCGCAGAGTCGCGCGTCTCGAGCGGCGGCACGGTTGAGCGCTCGCACTCCCTCCACATCCGGCTCGTGATCGTCATCGTCGACCACGCGACCGTCGATGAAGGCATTGTCGCACAACAGCAGTCCACCCACGCGCAACAGCCGCATGGCGTCGTGGTAGTACGCTTCGAGCGGCGCTTTGTCGGCATCGAGAAACACCGCGTCGAACTCCGGCGCGAGCGTGGGCAGCAGTCGTTGGGCGTCGCCCACCATCAGCTCGACACGATCGGCGAGTCCGGCGCGGGCAAACGCGTCCCGGGCGATGTCCCCCCGAGCCGCATCGCGTTCGATGGTCACCAACGTGCCGTCAGGAGGGAGCGCGCGGGCGATCCACACCCCACTGTATCCACCGAGCGTACCGACCTCCAGCACACGCCGCGCGCCAACCGCGCGCAACAGCACTTGAATGAGGCGCGCCTCATCGGGAGAGATGAAGATGTCGGGGAGCGCCGCTGCCGCATGGTGCTCGCGAATCGCCGTCAGCACTGGATCCTCCGTTGCGAACAGCGCGCGCGTGTATTCCACCACCCGGTCGTCCACGCTCATGGCACGAGCGGCTTCCCCTGGGGGAACGCCGGGACCTCGAGCAACCAAAACCCCGTGATTTCGCCCTCGGCATCTACCTCGATCAGGAGATTCTCTGCGAGCTGCACCGCGGTGGACCCGCGTCGCGGCCCCACGCGCAGGTGCATCACGGACTCATCGCGACTGCTCTCGACCGCCAAGGCGATGTCGACTTCGACCACGGCCACGCCGGGCTGAGAGGGCCGGCCCGGCACCACGAATCGTCCCGTACTGGCGGGGGTCGGTGGGTGCAGCCGTTCGTCCGTCCGGCCTGCAGGCCACACCACGACCTCCACCCCCCGCATTGCGCCGCCCGCAAAATCCAGCGTGACTACGGCGCCGCGCGCGTCTTCCAGCTCGATCGAACCCGTGAGACCGCGTTCGCCTTGCACATCAGCGGCCGTGCCCGACAGGATCTCCGTTTCGGCATCCCAATGGAAATCCATGCGCGGCAACGGACCGTCGAGTGGCTCGATCCTCGCTCCCAGGCTATTCAGTTTGGTCACGGCGTCCCCCCCTTGGTCAGCACGCCCGCGAAGTCGGCGAGCCGCTCCAATCCGGTCTCCAGCTCCGCGTCTGGCACACCATACGTCAGTCGAATCCAGCGGCCGTCACCGAACGCATCCCCAGGGGCCAACGCGACCCCTCGATCGGTCAACAGTTGCTCGCAGAAGGCACGGGCTCCGTCGATCTCGCCAGTGAAGAACCCATCCACCCGAAAGAAGAGGGACAGCCCACCCAACGGCTCCACAAACTCGATGCCCGGCAGCTTCTCCCGGAAGAACTGCACGGCCCGATCGCGCTTCAGCCTGACGGCATCCACCGCCAGCTCGCGTTCCGGGCCCGCCCGTGCATCGGTGAGCAGGACGGCGGCGGCTTCCTGCGCCGGCACTGATGCGCCTCCCGTCGTGTGCTCCTGCAGAAGGGCGATCGCCTGCGCAACCGCGGACGGGGCCATGGCCACGCCAACGCGCCACCCACTGGTACCGGGTGACAGACCGAGGCCCGCGACCACCACAACGCGCTCGAGCAACTCGTCCTGGAGGTCGAGCACGGACGGCGCCGGCCCCGATCCAAAGTGGAGTTGCCGGTACGACTCGTCCACGATCAGCCACAAGCCGCGGTCCCGGGCCCAGGTCACGATCGACTTGAGCTCGGACCGCGTGTAGACGGCTCCTGTGGGATTGACCGGCGAGCTCAAGATCAGGCCCACGGTTCGCGCATCGGTTCGCTGCTCCAGGTCAGCCACGCTCACTTTGAGACTCCACTCCACGTCTCCGGGCACCGGAACGGGGGTCGCCCGCGCCAGTCGCACGATGCTCGGAAACCACGCCGCCGACGGCGCCGGCACCAATACGTGGTCACCGGACTCGAACAGCACGAGGCATGCGCTGAACACGGCGTGTCGGGCCCCGCTGGTCACGACGAGATAGTCGGCGTTCACCGGCCGGCCGCCGGACAGCAACGAGAAGTAGCGTGCCGCTGCCGCACGCAGAGCGAGGGTGCCTGCCGCGTCCGCGCTGATGAGCGGCGCTTGCTGCATGGGCTTGACCGTCAGATCCAGCAACGCGCGCGACGGCTCGTGCGTCGACTCATCTCGTGCAAGGTCCACCACGTCGTCACCGGCCGCGCGGCGGCGCTCCACCTCCTGCCGCAGTGTGCGCAGCCCCGTGGGCTCGACCTTCGCAAGGTTCTTCGACCGCGAGAAGGCCGCGGATGCTGTTCCGTTGGTCGTCACCGAATCACTCCATAGCGCTCGAGGATGGCGATCGTCTCTGGCAGCGGTAACGCTTCGACCGTACGACGGTAGCCGACAACCGTGGTGGCGAGCAACAGGGAGTTGTAAATCGCCTCTTCGGTCGCCTCGATCACCGCTTGAAACAGTGGGCTCATCTGATCGTTGGCCACGAGCGTCACGGCGCCTGCGTCGGCAACCTTCATGGTGCTGAAGGCAATGACGTAGTCACCCGAGCCATTCGTCATCGAGCTCCCGGTGCGCGCGAGCCCGGCCAGCGCGCGGCGGGCCAACCGTTCCAGGTTGCGGTGACCGAGCGGCGCATCGGTGGCGACGACGATCATGATGGAGCCGTCCCCCCCCTCCTCTTCCACCCCTCCGACGACTGAGAACAGCGACGACACGGACGAGTCAGACGACTCGGAATCACCAGTCGTCTCTGTCGTCAGAGTCGTCTCAGTCGTCTCTTCTGCCGCGCAGCCGCGCTGCCGCCGCAGGTAGTACCTCCCCAACTCCTTCCCGACCGGTGCACCGCCGATGGTGAGGACACCGCCGTAGTTGCTCTGCACCAGCACGCCGACCGTCCAGCCGCCGAGCGGACCGGGAAGGAGTCGACTCGCCGTGCCGATACCACCCTTGAAGCCGAATGCGACGGTGCCGCGGCCAGCACCCACGCTGCCCTGCGCCACCGTCCCGCCCTTCGCGCCCCGGATTGCCGACAGCACGTCGGCTTCCGAGACGGGACGCCGCCGAATGTGATTCAAAGTCCCGTCGTTGGTCTCACCGATCACCGCATTGGCGGAGCGCACATCTTCGTTGCCCGGAAGGTCGAGGAGATACGTGAGCACGGCGTCAGCCGCTCGAGGGACACAGAGCGTGCACGTGAGCACGATTGGTGACTCGAGCTCGCCAAGCTCCTGCACCTGCGTGAATCCCATGAGCTTGCCGAAGCCGTTTCCGACGACGACCGCGGCTGGGACCTTCTCCCGGAACACGTTGCCCGCGTGCGAGAGGATCGCCGTGACACCGGTATTGATCGAGTCGCCGCTCACTACCGTGGTGTGTCCCACCAACACGCCGGCAACGTCGGTAATCGCATTGAGCGGACCCGACGGCAGGACACCGGTGACGATGCCGAGCGTGCGCGCGCTCTGCCGCTCCTGCGCCTCGCCCGGCGCAGCCACGATCATGGCGATGCCCACCATCAGCGACACCCGCACGAGTCGCCACATCATGTTCTTCCTCCCTGTTGGGCCGTGGCGCCTGACGTGACGCCGACGCTCAGCGGGTACGTGTCGCGCTTCCAGCGGTACGGGAGGTCGATCACCGCCCCGGTCTGCGCAATGCGATCCACGGCGTGCAGCGTGTCGCGCAGCACCGCCTGCTGTTGGTCTACGTGACCTGGTTCGCCCAGCACCTGACCGAGTCGAAACCGCACAAACACGTTGCGCGGGGCCGGCAGTGCGTCGGTCATGCTCCGAACGACACTCAGGGTGACCGTCGGGATGCCCGCCCGCTCGATGGCACGCGCGACCAGTCCCACGGACCGGTGGCATGTGGTTCATCCAGGTGTCGCGAGCACCAGGTCGACATCGTCGGCCTGAAAGATGTCCGCGACGGCCGGGGCGATGTCCCGGGCCAAGGTGGCCGCTTGGGCCCCAAGGAGGTGTCCCATCATCCCCACGTGCCGCGGACCCACCGCACCGACCTCGCCCGCAACGACCAACTCACGCAACCGCTCGATCGGAAACACGCAGTTCACATCTCGGTCCGCCGCGCTGTGGTCGTAGTAGTCGTGGGTTATGCGGAGATCGTGCACGCCGACGTCACCCGGGATGATCCGAAACGACGCATCGCCTTCCGCATCCTGCATGTCGAACGGTGTCTGATTCGCGAGGTGCACGCCTCCGGCCGTGACGATTGCGACCTGGGCGTCGGCCAAGGGGACCCGGAGATCGGCGAGCGGCGGGAGCGGCACGTCTTCGGACCGGCTCGCACGGGTACGTGCATACCACTCCGGCAGCCAGCGGAGACGGGAGTAGGCGACCGACTGAAGCTGGTTCCACCAGCGAGGCATGCGGGGTCTCGTCGTCGAGAGGCTCGGTTGCGTCGGGCTCTCGTGCAAACTACCATGCTTCCAGAACGGGAACCACCGTCAACTCTTTGACAATCGAGGGTGTTGTGTCTTGGATGTTTGAGCCAGTGTTCGACGCGGCCCACCGTGCTGCGCTCGACTCGGGAAAGAGCCTGATCTACGTGTGCCCGCCGGCGCCGTGGGCGGTACGTCCGCTGTTCCAGCGGCTTGGCCGCGCCACGGGGGAGGCTCTCGAGACGCTCGTGCTCGCACCTGACGTCCCTGATGCCCTCGCACTCCTCACCGAGCTCGCGGCACTCGACGCCCGACGTCCGGTCCACGTCGTGACCGGTCTCACCCGGTCGGTGAAACGCCTCTCCTCAGGCGTCCGTACCCTCGTCGCGACCCCATCCGACATGATGGAGCTGCTTGCCCGATCGGCGCCGCGCGTACACGGGGTGCGACAAGTGGTGGTGTGCTGGCCCGAAATGCACGAGGGCGGGGAGGCGCTCGATACCGTCTTGAGTGAGACCAGCACGTCGCCTCGCCTGGTGGTCACGACCGACGCCGCTGCCTCGTCGACATTCTTGGAGCGGCATGCCCGGCGCGCGCCGGTCCTCACCGCGTCGCGCCTCCCTGCCAAGCCCGACGGGCGTGTCCGATACGCCCTGGTCTCGACCCAGCGCGTGGTGTCCGCCGTGCGTGATCTGTTGGACAGCCATGCACCGCCCACGGCGCTCATCTGGGACCCCACGGCGCTCGCTGCGACCCGTTGGAGCGAGTTCGACGAGGATGCGAGCATCACGCTCGCCACCGACCCGGCATCGATGACCGTCGAGTTGGCGATCGCCGTGGATCTCCCGACGGCAGAGGCGTTGGCAGCACTGTGCGCCGCCGCGCGCGATGTCGTCGTGCTCCTGCGTCCGCGACAGCTGGCCTACCTGCGTGGGCTCGCCAGTGCCATGACGCCGGCGCGACTGCGCTCCGAAGCGGACCGCGCGCTCGATTGGCGCTCGGCGTTGCGGGCTCGGGTGCGCGAGCGAATCGAGACCGACGTGTTGCACAGCGGCCTGGTGACGCTGGCGCCCCTCCTCGACGACTATGACCCAGCCCTCCTCGCCGCGGCGGTGCTCGCCGTCCCCGCGACCGAGCCCACGCCGGCGACAGCGCTCGGCGGTGCGCCACTGTGGGTGCATATCAATCTCAATCTGGGACGCCGCGATGGCTTGCGGCCAGCCGACGTGGTCGGGGCCCTGCTCAACGCTGCCGGGGTCGACAAAGAAGACATCGGTCGCGTCGACATCCGGGACGCGTTCAGTGTCGTGGAGGTTGCAGCAGAGGCGGGAGAGCAAGCCCGAAGTGGTCTCGATGGGATTCAGCTGCGGAACCGCACCGCGTCGGCGCGGTTCGATCGGAAATAGCAACGCGGCCGACGCACTGCCCGCGTTGGGGCGGTGCGCCGGCCGCGCGATGCACTACGCGTTCAGGGCGTCCTTGAGTGCCTGCCCCGCCTTGAACGCCGGCAAGGTGGCTGCGGCGATCTGGATGCTCCCGCCGGTTCGCGGGTCCCGACCCGTCCTGGCCTTGCGCTGACGGGCGACGAACGTCCCAAACCCCGTGATCTGCACACGGTCACCCCGCTTCAACGTGTTGGCGATCAGCCCGTCATCCCCAAACAACGCTTCGACGGTGCGCCCGGCATCGGCCTTCGACAGACCGGCCTGCGACGCTAACGCCTCGATCAGTTCCGACTTGTTCACCCGCAACCCCCTTGTGAGAATGTTGATCCAATTCGGCCACGGTGCGGCCGTGATATCCGAGTCTCTTGTCCCGCGAGTAAGTTAAGTAAGAAGGATGTCCGCCGCTGGCAAGCGGCTTGCTTGCACGGGATCCGGAAGGTAGCGTCTCCGGGCAGGCAAGATAGAAAGGTACCCGCGATGGTGCACGCCACGCGACCCGGCTGGGTCGAGGTCATCAGCGGAGTGATGTTCAGCGGCAAGAGCGAAGAGTTGATTCGTCGTGTGCGCCGCGCCGTGATCGCCCGCAAACAGGTCCAGGTGTTCAAGTCGCACCTCGACGACCGCTACAAGGGTCTCTATCGCGTCACCACGCACGACGGGATCTCCGTTGAAGCGCAGCCGGCCGATTCCGCCAGCGAGATCATGCGCGAGGTCCGCTCAGACACCGAGGTCGTCGCCGTCGACGAGGCGCAGTTCCTCGATCGAGGCATTACCGAAGTGTGTAGTGCGCTCGCGCGCCGCGGTGTCCGCGTCATCGTGGCGGGCACCGACACCGATTTTCGCGGCGAGCCGTTCGGCGCTATGCCTTCTCTCATGGCCACGGCCGAGGTGGTCGACAAGCTGCACGCCATCTGTGTGAAATGCGGCGATCCAGCCTGCCGCAACCAGCGACTCATCGATGGCCGGCCGGCGCGCTACGACTCCCCGACCATCATGGTCGGTGGCAGTGAGACCTACGAAGCGCGGTGCCGTCACTGCCACGACGTACCGCACGTCGACGAAGACCAGACGACCTTCCTCTAGATCGGCGCTCACGATGTATCACGTGGGTCTCACCGGCAATGTGGCATCAGGCAAGTCCATGGTCGCCCGACTGTTCGCCGCCTGGGGCGCCACGGTCATCGACGCCGATCGCTTGACTCGGGACGTGCAGCAGGTGGGCTCGCCAACACTCGACGCGATCGCCAAGCGCTTCGGCACAGAGTTCATCGCACCTGATGGGTCGCTCGACCGGGACGCTCTGCGGCGACATGTGATGGCCCACGACGCGGAGCGTGCGGCCCTCAATGCGATCGTTCACCCGGCCGTGCAGAACGCCCGGGCCCAACTCCTCGCAGCGGCTGAGGACCGAGGCGACCTGATCGTGGTGAGTGAGATTCCGCTGCTGTTCGAGGTTCTCGACCCGGCACAGTTCGACGTCGTCGTGCTCGTCGACGCATCAGAGACCACGCGACGACAGCGGCTCGTTGAGTTTCGCCGCCTTCCGGCTGAGGACGCCGACCGGTTGCTCGCCTCGCAGCACCCGTCTGCAAGCAAGCGCGCCCGAAGTGGGGTGGTGATCGACAATGACGGGTCACTCGCGGACCTCGAACGCGCTGCCTGGGAGGCCTGGCGCGCCCTTCGTGCACAGGCGGCGACGACATCGGCCTACCCCCGTGGGGCACTGGTCGCCGTCGTCGCCCACCCTGCCGACGCCACCCACGTGGTTGGGGGGACGCTGGCCCGGTACGCTGACGCGGGACACGACACCTACGTCGTGTCCGCTACGGACCCCTTTCCCGCGACCGCCCTCGACCTGGGACAGACCGCGCTCGGGCGTGCGGTCGGCCACGTCGACCCGGACGACGTCGCGGCCATCGAAGCCGTGGCCACGGTGCTGCGCACGCGGTCGCCGGCAGTGGTGATCACGTTGGATCCGGAGAGCTTCGGACAGCATGCGGACCACCTCGCGGTCCATGCGTGGACGATCAGAGCGATTGCGCAAGCGGAGGTGTCCACCCGGCTTGTGTATGCGACCCGGATCCACCGCGACGACCACGCGCGTGGGGGGATCGCCGTTGACGTACGTCCGTGGCGTGACATCTCGCTCCATCTGGCGGCAGCCGTTTCCGCACCATGCGATGTGGCGCTGTTGCGCGACCCATCGAGCGATTTCATCGGGCGGGAACGGTTCATGGGGAGCGACGGTCGACCCGGCCTGGCAGGGGACCTCTCCGACCCTACCCAACGCGGTTGACAGGCCTGGGGAGCCCACATAACCTACCCTCGCCAGTCAACTCCCCTACGCGGCGGAATGCGATGTCCAAAATCCCTGACGATCTCCACTACTCGGAAGAACACGAATACGTTCGGCCGTCCGACGAACCCGGGACCGTGGTCATCGGCATCACCGATTACGCGCAGGGTGAGCTCGGTGACGTGGTGTACGTAGAACTCCCCGAGGTGGGCGGCAAGTTCTCCCAGATGGACGTCTTCGGTACGATCGAAGCGGTGAAGGCCGTATCCGAGCTGTTCTGTCCCGTGGCCGGCGAGGTCGTGGAGATCAATACCGCGCTCGAAGGCGATCCGGCCCTCGTGAACCGCGACCCGTACGGCGACGGCTGGATGATCAAGCTGCAGCTCCGCAGCGTGGACGATCTGAACCAGCTGCTCACTGCCACCGACTACGCCCAACACATCGGGGAATAGCGGCTCGGCAGACCGGGGAGTACCGAACCGACGCAACGCGAAAACGCCCTGGGACTCCCCGGGGCGTTTGCACACTAAGGATGGGATGGTGATGAGCGAGGGAACCACACACACAGCCGGCGCCGACCAGTTCGTGACGCGCCACATCGGCCCGCGACCCCGAGACGTGGACGCCATGCTCGACGTGCTTGGCTACTCGAGCCTGGACGACCTGATGGACGCCACCGTGCCGAAGGGCATCCGTCTCGATCGGCCCCTCCGGCTACCTCCTGCACAGTCGGAATACGAGACGCTGCACACGATCCGTGACCTCGCCTCGCACAATGAGGTGTACCGCTCCTACATCGGGATGGGCTACGCCGACTGCATCGTGCCGCCGGTGATTCGCCGCAACGTCTTGGAAAACCCCGGCTGGTACACGGCCTACACGCCGTATCAGGCTGAGATTGCACAGGGGCGTCTCGAGGCGCTCCTGACATTCCAGACCGCGATCGCGCAGCTGACCGGTCTCGACATCGCCAACGCGTCGCTGCTGGACGAGGCGACGGCCGCTGCCGAGGCCATGACGTTCTCTGTCGCGGTCGTGAAGAAGAAACCCGAAACCCCGGCGTTCCTCGTCGATGCCGCATGTCATCCGCAGACGATTGCCGTCGTCAAGACGCGGGGCGAGATCCGTGGTATCCGGATCGAGGTCGGTGACCCGCACGCGTTCTCGTTCACTGAGGACGTGGTCGGGGTGCTCGTGCAATACCCGTCCACGGAGGGACGGCTCGACGATTTCCGGGCGCTCGCGACCCGGGCGCACGAGCACGGCGCGGTCGTGACCGCGGCAGCGGATCTGCTCGCCCTCGCGCTCGTCATGCCTCCCGGCGAATGGGGTGCCGACGTGGCGGTCGGCAACACGCAACGGTTCGGGGTGCCATTGGGATACGGCGGTCCGCATGCCGCGTACTTCGCCACAGGGGAAGACCACAGGCGGCATGTCCCGGGCCGCATCATCGGCGTCACGCAGGATGCCGCGGGCCGACCAGCGCTGCGCATGGCGTTGCAGACACGCGAGCAGCACATCCGTCGCGAGAAGGCGACCAGCAATATCTGCACGGCGCAGGTCCTCCTCGCCGTCATGGCCGGCATGTATTGCGTCTACCACGGTCCGGAGCGGATTCGGCGCATTGCCGAGCGGGTACACCGGCTGACGAGCGGCCTCGGGAAGGCGCTGCGTCGCCTCGGGTACGAGCTCGCGCACGACGCGTTCTTCGACACGATCACCGTGGTCATGGACGCCGACCGAGCCACCGCGGTCCACGCCGCCGCAGCGAAGCACCGGGTCAACCTTCGGCCCACCGCCACCACCCGCATCGGCGTCACGCTCGACGAAACCACGTCGATCGAAGACGTCGAGACGCTCGTCACGATCTTCGCGGGCGACCGCAAGGCGGGCGTGTCGATCGCCGAGCTGGCCGAGAGTTCGCCATCGGCGATTCCGGCCGGCCTCCGACGCACGACGCCCTATCTCACACACGAGTGTTTCGCGCTGTACCACTCCGAAACGGAGATGATGCGGTATCTCAAGCGACTCGAGGATCGCGACCTCTCTCTCACATCGAGCATGATCCCGCTCGGCTCGTGCACGATGAAGCTCAATGCCGCAGCGGAAATGGAGCCGGTGAGCTGGCGCGAGTTCGGTGACATTCATCCGTTCGCGCCGCGCACGCAAACGCGCGGCTATCAGCAGCTGCTCGACGAGCTCGGTGCGTACCTCTCCGAGATCACCGGGTTCCCTGGCATCTCGTTCCAGCCGAACGCGGGCGCGCAAGGCGAGTTTACTGGGCTCCTCGTGATTCGGGCGTACCAGCGTGCGGCTGGCCAGGCGCACCGGGACGTCTGCCTCATTCCGATGTCGGCCCACGGCACTAATCCCGCGAGCGCCATCATGGCCGGGCTCAAGGTCGTGACGATCAAGACGGATGCGCACGGGAATGTCGACATGCACGATCTCCGGGCGAAAGCCGAGGCCCATGGCGACGCGCTGTCGGCACTCATGATCACCTATCCATCAACCCATGGCGTGTTCGAGACCACCATTCGAGAGATCTGCGATGTGGTGCATACCCACGGTGGCCAAGTCTACTTGGACGGCGCCAACATGAACGCGCTCGTGGGTATCTGCCGCCCGGGTGACATCGGGGCGGACGTGTGTCATCTCAACTTGCACAAGACGTTCTCGATTCCGCATGGTGGCGGCGGACCGGGTATGGGACCCATCGGCGTCGCGAGCCACCTCGTACCGTTCCTCCCCGACCACCCGGTGGTGCCGCTCGATGTCGACCAGCCATGTGGGACTGTCGCGGCAGCGCCCTGGGGATCGCCGTCCGTCTTACCGATCTCGTGGTCGTACATCCGCATGATGGGACCCGATGGACTCACGCAGGCCACCAAGGTGGCAATTCTCAACGCCAACTACGTCGCGCGCCGACTCGCGGGGTCCTACGATCTCGTGTATTCGGGTCGCGGCGGACTCATCGCGCACGAGTGCATCATCGACACACGCCCATTCAAGGAATCGGCTGGGGTCGACGTCACGGATATCGCCACGCGTTTGATGGATTACGGTTTCCACGCCCCCACCGTGTCATTTCCAGTCCCAGGCACGATGATGGTGGAGCCTACCGAGAGCGAGTCAAAACGTGAGCTCGACCGGTTCTGCGACGCGATGATCGCCATTCGCGACGAGATCCGGGAGATCGAGGAAGGGCGCGCGGACTCCCAAAACAACCTACTCCAGAACGCGCCTCACACGCTCGAAGATCTCCTAGCGGACGACTGGAACCGACCGTACTCACGGGAGCGAGCGGCGTTCCCGACGGCGGCAACCCGCGCGCACAAGGTCTGGCCACCCGTCGGCCGCGCCGATGCAGCCTATGGTGATCGGCACCTGATGTGCACGTGCCCACCGACCGAAGCCTACGAGCTCGCTGGCCAAGGAGCTGAATGACAGCACCGTCCGGGCTTCGTATTCCCAATAGCGCGCCGTGCGGCGAGGGCGTGATCCCGTGGCAACTCGTCGTCGAGCGTTCGGGTAGCCCTGGCTGGGAGAACATGGCGACGGACATGGCGCTGCTGGGGCACGCCGCGTCAGGAGGCGCGTCGTTGCGGCTCTATCGGTGGGCCCCTCCGTGTCTGTCGTTCGGTCGCAACGAGCCGGTGTCGACGCGCTACGACCTCTCGCTGATCCGTGCGTTGGGATTGGATGTCGTGCGGCGACCCACCGGGGGCCGCGCCGTGTGGCACGACACGGAGCTCACGTACGCGGTAGCCGGTCCCGCCACCATGTTCGGCTCGCTGCACGATACCTACCTAGCCATCCATGAGATGTTGGCACACGGACTCCGGCGGCTGGGCGTTCGAGCGGAGATCGCGCCGCGCCCGTCTAGTCCCATGCCGGCCGTCGGCGCCGGGGCCTGTTTCGCGTCGCCGGCGGGCGGAGAGATCGTGGTCGACGGTCGGAAACTCGTGGGCAGCGCGCAGCTTCGCCTCGGCGACACCTTTTTGCAGCATGGCTCGGTGCTGTTGGAGAACACCCAGCATATGGTGGCACGGGTGACGCGCGGTCCCGCCATGCCACCGGCCGCGACGTCGCTGGCTGACGTGCTCGGTCGACGTGTCACGTTCGACGATGTCGCATCGACGTTGGGCGACACGGCCCGAGCGGTCTGGACCGGGCGCTGGGCTGCCGTTAGTGTCGCACCGTCGGCCGACGACATCGCACACTTCAAGGATTCTTCGTGGATTGGGCGTCGATGATATGACCGAATTGATCCGGAAACCCGTGGCGCTCGCGTGGTGCGCCGGACTTGTGATCCTCGCGGGGTGCGAACCTGCATCCACGTGCGCCGGAGATTGGTGTGGCACGGTCGTCGTCGTGTCTGGCGCCGAAGCGGACGTGCTCCTGCCGCCGGCCAGTCGGCAAGACGTGGGGACCGCGGTTAGCGACCTCCTGTTTCTCAAGCTCGCCGACGTCGGCCCGTCCCTGCGGACGGTGGGGTATGCCGATTTCACACCGCGGCTCGCCGAGTCATGGCGTTTCACCGACCCGCTGACGCTGGAGCTGACGCTGCGATCGGACGCCCGCTGGCAGGATGGCACCCCAGTCACCGCCTCCGACGTCGCCTTTACGTTCGACGTGTACCGCGACACGCTGCTGGCGACGATTGCCCGACCACGGTTGGACCGGATCACGGCCATGACCGCCCGTGACGCCCGGACCGTGGTCGTCACGTTCAGCCGAGCATATGCCGAGCAGTTCTTCGATGCCGTCTACCACATGCGGATTCTGCCGCGGCATCTTCTGGACAGCGTGCCACGCGATCGCCTGGCGTCGCACCCGTTCGGCCGTCGGCCCATCGGCAACGGCCCGTTTCGGTTCGTCGAGTGGCGGGCGGGCGAATCGATCGAGTTGGAAGCGGACTCGACGTTCTTCCTCGGTCGACCCGGACCCCGGCGGATCATCTGGCGATTCGTGGCCGACTTGAACACGGCAATCACGCAACTCGTCGCCGATGAAGCTGATGTGCTCAACTTCCTCGGCGGCCCCGACAACGTGCAGCGCGTCGAAGAGAGCGAGCATCTGGCCGTCGTCGAGTATCCGTCGTCGGTCTACTACTACGTCGCGTTCAACTTCCGGGACCCGGATGATCTGTCGCAACCGCACCCCCTGTTCCGGGACCGGGAGGTCCGCCGGGCCATCACGATGGCGGCCGATCGCGCGACGATCGCGCAAGCGGTGCTCGGCCAGCGCGGGCTTGTCCCGCGCGGACCGATCAGCCCGGCACTCTGGATTTGGAGCGACCAATTGCCGGAACTCCCGTTCGATTCCGCCGCCGCGCGGCAGATGCTCGCGCGCCGCGGGTGGGTCGATACTGACCGCGACGGCACGTTGGATCGCCGGGGGCAGCCGTTCGAGTTCGAGCTGCTCGTGCCGACGTCCAGCGCCCCCGTCGACAGGCCGGACAAATCCTCCAGGAACAGCTGCGCCGTATCGGCGTCACCGTGCGGCTCACTGAGCTCGAGTTCAACGCATTCCTCAACCAAGCATCGGAGCGACAGTTTGATGCGGTCTTCGGCGCCTACGGGGGAGAGATCAGTCCGGCGTCCGTCGGGGAAGTGTGGGGATCCGCGGCCGTCGAGAGCTTCAACTGGGGACACTACACGAACGCCACCGTAGACGGACTCATCCGCCAAGCCATGAACGCCACGGATGCACCGAGTGCAGCGCGCGGATGGAACGCGGCCCTGACCGCCATCATCGGCGACGCGCCAGCCATCTGGATGTTCACGCCCGTGACCACGGCTGGAGTCCACTCGCGTTTCACCAACGTCTCGCTGCGACCGGACCAGTGGGCGTCGACGATGTGGCAGTGGCGCGTGCCGCCCGACCGGTACCACGAGCGCGATCGGTTCGCCCGGTAAGGTGGTACGGTTCCTCGCGGTCAGGGTGGCGCAGGCTGCGGCCATCGTGTTTCTGGTCGCGACCCTGACGTTTGTTCTCATTCATCTCGCTCCTGGCAACCCGTTCACCGCGGGTGGCGAGGGGATGTTGATTCCGCCGGAGATCGTGGAGCAACAGAGGCGAAATTTCGGGCTCGATCGTCCACTGCCCGTGCAGTATGTCCGCTACCTCACCAACGTGGTGCGCGGCGATTTCGGCTATTCCTATGCCACACACCGACCAGTGCGCGAGGCATTTCTCGAGCGCGTCCCCAACACGCTGCTCCTCGCCGGCACCGGGCTGATCATCATGTTCACGGTCGGCATTGCGCTTGGCGCGATTCAAGGATCCCGTCCAGGGTCTCGCACTGACGACGTGTTGTCCTTGCTCACCCTCGGCTTGTATTCGACACCGGTCTTTTGGCTCGGACTCATGCTCCTCCTCGTGTTCGCCCAGGGTCTGCACTGGTTCCCGGTGGGTGGGACCCATGACGCCGTGGTCTATCCCTATCTATCGGGCCTCGGAAGGATCGGGAGTCGCCTGCGTCATCTCGTGCTCCCTGCCATGGCGTTGGGACTCGTCGGTGCTGCTGTCACGGCTCGCTACCAGCGCGCCGCCATGTTCGACGTGATCCGGCAGGACTTTTTGCGAACGGCACGAGCCAAGGGTCTCACCGAACGCGTGGTGCTCACGCGGCACGCCCTGCGCAACGCGCTCTTGCCGACAATCACGCTGTTCGGACTCGCGTTTCCCGTGCTCCTGTCAGGAGCAGTGCTCGTGGAATCGGTGTTCGCCTGGCCGGGACTCGGACGACTCGCCGTCGACGCGGTCCATCAACGCGATTACGCCGTCGTGACGGGCGCCGCCATCGTGACGGCCTTCATGGTGGTCCTCGGGAATCTCATTGCGGACGTGCTGTATCATGTCGTGGATCCGCGCACGCGGGGTACCGGGTGAGGGAGCTCGCCGGTCAGCTGTTCGCCTCGCGGCGCACGAGGGTGGGGCTCGGACTCGTCGGTGTGCTGTGTGGGGTCGCCATTCTCGCGCCACTGGTCACCTCGTACAACCCGAGCGACCAGATCGACTTGGCGACCCGCCAACTGCTGGCCCCGTCACTCCTCCATCCGTTCGGCACGGATTTCTTCAGCCGGGATCTCCTGACGCGTGTCCTGCACGGTGCCCGTATCTCCCTCGGCGTGGCCGTACTCTCCGTGGTCGTCTCGGTGGTGTTGGGCACTTTTGTCGGACTCTTCGCCGGATCGGCCGGCGGCGCGGTCGACTCGGTGCTC
>JAOTWK010000304.1 GCA_029862935.1 Gemmatimonadota bacterium
GTCCTGTTGGGGTCGTGCGCGGTCCGTGACTGCGCAGTGACCGTGCTGGCCAGCGTGGTCTCGTGCCAGCCGGGGGGCGATCACGGGGTCACTGACGCGGGCGCGCTCGCACTGTCCAAGGACAGCGGTCGGCACGACGCCCCACACCCCACGATGGGTGAGCTGTTCGACGACTACGCGGCCGGCCGCCTGCATCCCGAGGCACGGCTCGTGTCGCTGAGCCAGGAGCACGGCATCATCAGCGCGCCACGCCCAGTCGGCTCGCGCGTGCGCATCCTCCCCAACCACTCCTGTCTCACCGTAGCGTGCTTCGACGCCTACGACGTGGTGCGGGGGGAACAGGTGGTCGACCGGTGGCTCATCCACCGGGAGCGGTGACTGGCGCGACCAGAGTCGCGGCAAGGGGAAGGCGATCGTCGGACTTCCGCGGACATGAGGGTGACCCGGGAAGCGCCACCGGGGTATGCGGGAGTGAACGATGACGGAGCGAACGATGCATCAGCGACACCTGCGATTCGCGGTGGCCACCCTGCTCGTCGGAGCGGGCGCCTGCGGCGACGGGCTGCTGGAACCGATCCTGGAACTGCCTCGCCAGCTCACCGTGGCCGAAGCGCAACTGGTCGAGGCCGACAATCGGTTCGCGTTCAAGCTGTTCGGGCAGGTCAACACCGACGAGGAGGACGGCGCGAACGTGTTCATCTCCCCCCTGAGCGTGGGGATGGCGCTGGGAATGACCTACAACGGGGCAGCTGGCAGCACGCGTGACGCCATGCAGGAGACGCTCGAGCTCCAGGGCCTCACGTTGCAGGAAGTGAACGAGTCATATCGGAGCCTCATCCAGCTCCTCATTGATCTCGATCCTCGCGTCGAGATGCTCATCGCGAATTCGATCTGGTATCGGCAGGGTATCCAGGTGGTTCCGGCATTCATCGACCTCAACCGCCAGTATTTCGACGCCGAGGTCACGGCCCTGGATTTCGACAACCCTTCTGCGGCCAATGCCATCAACGACTGGGTGCACGCCAAGACTCGGGGGCGAATCGATCGGATCATCGAGCCACCGATCCCGAGTCAGATGATCATGTACCTGGTCAACGCCATTTACTTCAAGGGCGACTGGACCTCCAAGTTCGACAAGGACCGCACACGGAACGCTCCGTTCACCCTGACCGATGGGTCACAGATTGCCGTGCCCACGATGTCGTCGGGAGCGAAGATCCCCGTGCGCGCGTTCGGCGACAACGAGGTGCTCGTGGCCGATCTCCCGTATGGTGGCCGCGCGTTCTCGATGACGCTGGTCGTCCCGCACGACGAGAGCCAGATCGTCGAGCTTTCAAAGACGCTGACACGCAATCGCTGGGACACGTGGATCGCCGCACTCCGGGACGACTCGATCGAAGTCGTCATGCCGAAGTTCGCCCTCGAGTACGACGTTACGCTCAATGACGTGCTCAAGGCGCTAGGCATGGCAGTGGCGTTTTCCGATACAGAGGCCGACTTCAGCAACCTCTACGCGGGACCTGAGCGGGCGTACATCTCCGAGGTGAAGCACAAGACCTTCGTGGAGGTGAACGAGGAGGGCACCACCGCGGCGGCCGTCACCTCGGTCGGTGTGGGCGTGACGAGCCTTCCGACGGTGATCCGGGTCGACCGCCCCTTCCTCTTCGCTATCCGCGAGCGCCTGTCAGGCACGATCCTGTTCATGGGGAGGATGATGAATCCGGGAGGGTGAGAGCATTACGGGGAAGAAAGGGGAAAGGGGAAAAGGGAAGAGAGAAGAGGTTTCGCTCGACACCTTTCCCTTTTCCCTTTTCCCTTTTCCCCTTTCCCCTTTTCCCTTTTCCCCTTTCCCCTTTTCCCTCTTCCCCTTTTCCCTTTCCCTCTTCCCCTTCCCATCTTCATCTCTCAAACACCACCTCACCCCCCACCATCGTGAGATCCACCCGCACGGTCGCGATCGCTACGGGATCGATGCGGAAGATGTCGTCAGACAGCACCACCAGATCCGCGTATCTCCCCGGCTCGAGCGTGCCGAGCGTCTTCTCCTTGAAGGCTGCATAGGCGCCGGCCGCCGTATAGGCCGTCATTGCCTCCTCCACCGTGATCTTCTGCTCGGGCACCCACCCGTCCGGGTTGGCATCGTCGGTTGTGCGGCGCGTGACGGCTGCGTACACCCCGAGCAACGGGTCGAGCGGCGCCACGGTCCAGTCGCTCCCAAACGTCAGGCGGGTCCCGGCGTCCAGCAGCGCCCGAAACGCATAGGTCGTGCGGATGCGGTCCGGACCGATGCGCTTCTCGGCCCACCTTCCGTCGTCGATCACGTGGTAGGGCTGCATGGAGGCAATCACGTCGGCGGCGGCGATGCGTCGAATCGCAGCAAGGGTCAGGTGCTGCGCATGCTCGATCCGCGACCGCCGATCCCGCTCACCGTGCGTGGCACGGGCGGCGGCATAGGTCTCGAGCAGCCAGTCGTTGGCGCGGTCGCCGATGGCATGGACAATCAGCTGGAGACCGCGGCGGTCGGCGTCCAGGATCGCCTCGCGCAGCTCTGCGGTGTCGGTGACCATGAGACCCGCGGTCGAGGGCTCGTCGGCATACGGCTCGTAGAACCACGCCGTAGTGGAGCCAAGGGATCCGTCGACAAAGGCCTTCACCCCACCCCAAAACAGCCGGGCGTCACCCCGGCCCTCGCCTGCGATGAGCTGCACCAGCCGATCGCGCGTTTCGAGCGGCACGACGGCGTAAACGCGGATGGGGAGAGTCTCCCGGTCACGGGCCCGCCGATACGTGTCGAGACCAGACCAGCTCCCCATATCGGTAATGGTGGTGACGCCCCGTTCCACGGCGTGGGCGACGGCCGCCCCGAGGGCCCCATCCAACTCCTCCTCCGACGGCTCGGGGATCATTGCCGCGACGAGCGATTGGGCGGCGTCCTTCAGAATCCCGGTCGGGCGCCCGTCCGGGTCGCGCACGATCGTGCCGCCAGGCGGGTCGGGGGTGGCGGCCGACACGCCGGCCAGCTCGAGCGCCCGCGTGTTTGCCAGTCCCATGTGCCCGTCCAAACGGCTCACGAAAACCGGGGACTCGGCGGTGAGCGAATCGATCCACTCGCGGTGCGGCAGCTCTCCACCCCAAAGCTCGTGGTCCCACGTCCCGCCCGTGACCCACGCTCCCGGGTGCCCGGCGGCGAACGCTCCAATCCGCTCAGCGAACACGGCTGGTGTCGCCGCATCACGCAGCTGGACCCCGGCGAGTTCGAACCCCCCAGCGATGAAGTGGGTGTGAGCATCCAGAAAACCAGGGACCACCCGGCGACCGGCAAGATCCACGCGCTGGGTCCGGGATCCGGCCAGTCGGAGGATCGCCTCGTCGCTGCCGACCGCCAGCACCGTTCCGCCCCGGACTGCCAGGGCCGTCGGGGCTCCGGGACCGCGGAGTGGCGTCCCCGGGCCAGCCCACACGGCACCTCCGGTCAGCACCAGGTCGGCCGAGGGGTCACATGCGGTCATCGTCGCCCCCAGCAACAGAATCGCCAACCGCCGACCGGCCGTCGCCATCCAGCGCGCCATTGCCACCCCCTTGCTACGAGGCCCATGTCTCGATCCCACCAATGCGTCCCAAGGCGGTCGCAACTTCGGGACGGGCGGAGCCTGACGCAAGCTCGAACCGCTGTACCAACACTGTCGCTGAGATGACACGTCAGGTGAGCAAGCACTCGCACGCTTCTGCTTATGAAGTGAGCGCTCACTCCCTAGAGTGCCTTGCGTTTCCGCCAGATCGGCCTACTGTTGCTACACGTACTGAATTGTCACGCCTTGACTTAGGACCGGTTGACTACCGCTGGCTCCGCCGGGGAGGTAGATTGCCGGACTATGAGTTTGCGACCGATTTACGGTCAGAAAAGCCTGCTCGACCGGCTGGCTGGCGCCCTCGCCTCCAGCCGGTTCCCGCAGGCGACCTTGTTTACGGGACCTGCGGGCGTGGGGAAGCAGCGGTTGGCCCTCTGGGTGGCGCAGGGCTTGCTCTGCCTCAACGGGCCGGGAGCACCGTGCGGCTCTTGCACGCACTGCCGGCAGGTGCTTGGGCTCGGGCACCCGGACCTGCACTGGTTCGTCCCGATCCCACGCCCCAAAGCCGGCGACCCGGCCAAGCAGGTCGAGGAAGCCCAGGAACTCCTGGGCGAGGCCATGGCCCAGCGGCGCAGCGACCCACTCTGGGGGCGCCCAGAAGGGCTCACGAGCCACGCGCTGGCCTCGGTGAGGCTGTTCCATCGGTTGGCCTGGATGACGCCGTTCTCGGGCGCCAGGAAAGTGTTCGTTCTGGGAGATGCCGAACGGCTCATCGTACAGGAAGCGAGTCAAGAAGCGGCCAACGCGCTCCTCAAGGTGCTGGAGGAGCCGCCGGCCGACACGACCATCATCGTGACCGCGGCGGACCCGCACGCGCTGCTGCCGACCGTTCGGTCCCGGCTCGTGCCGATCCGGATACCGCGACTGACGGATGACGAGATACGCGCGTTCTTGAAGGCCGAAGTCAAGACGCCCCCCAAGGGAGCGGCGTTGGAGCGGCGGGTTCTCCTGGCCGAAGGGTGCGTTGGTCGAGCACTCAGGACAGAGGACGGATCGGACGGACCTGACCGAGCGGCGGCCCTGCTGTTGGCGGCGGTCCGCGAGCGGAACCGGTCGTGGCTCCCGATGGCCCTGGCTCAACCGCCGTGGGCTGCCAGGGGAGACTTCACCGGCATGCTGGACGCGCTCGCGCTCACGCTACGGGACGAGCTGCAGCGGGAGGCGGGAGGGGGCCGTCAGCAGATCGAGGGCCGCGTGCGC
>JAOTWK010000022.1 GCA_029862935.1 Gemmatimonadota bacterium
CTTGCGGCCAGGCCGATACGGTTCATGTTGGCTGTGAGAAGGAGGCATATGGAACTTCGGTCGCCCGCTCGGAGGCACCACAGATGTTGATGGATCGGCCAGGCCGGATGGAACGACGGGAACTCGTGCTCGGCGAGGGTGTGGGCGCGAGCCCGGCGCTCACCATGTGGCAGGCGTTGCTCGACCGTGTTGCGCGGCACGCCGACTGGCCACGCCCCCTTTTGCTGTGCCACTACGGCGCGCGGCTCAGCCGGAACGGTTTGAACGCCGGAGGATGCGGGAATCTCTCGGCGCGTGCGCGCGACGGCGACGCGATCTACATCACGACGCGCGGCGTGGACAAAGCGTACCTCACCCCGCGGTTCATCCGGCGGCTCACGCTGAAGATCGAAGACGCCTCTCACCGCGGCGTGAGCATCGAGTTTCCGATGCACCGCGCATGCTACCTGGCACGCACATCGATAGGCGCGGTAGTACACACGCACGCACCGGCACTCACCGCCTTACCGCTCCGCGGAATCGACCTCGAAACGGCCCTCCCGGAAATGCCGGCTGCCGTGGGTGGCGTGCAGTGCCGGCCCTACGCCGAAGCTGGATCGGTCGCGCTTGCGGAGTCCGTCGGCAACGCGGTGGGCGACGGTGTCTCACTCATCTTGCTCGAGCGACACGGTGCCGTCGCGGTCGGTGCAGACCTGGGTGAAGCCGTGCGGCGGATGGAGCTCGGCGAGCTCGCCGCCATCACCGTCCTCTTGACCATCGGCGAGGGACGTGACTGGCTACTCAGGCATCGCGAGAAGTTGGAAGGACAATGAGACGCCAGGTGTCTAGTTCTTCGCTAGATAATCGATCACCACCGCCGCCATCACTCTCGCACCCACGAAGATCGACTCTTCGTCAGCCACGTAGTTGGGGCTGTGGGGCATGCCCACGTAACCCAACTCACTGTTGGACACGCCGAGCCAATACAGCGCACCTGGAATGTGCTGCTGGTACAGCGCGAAGTCTTCGCTGAAGTAGGGCGTGACGGTATTCGACTCGAGGAGACCGTCCGGCCCCACGACGGAACGAATCGTCTCGAGCGTGGAGCGAACGAGCGCGACGTCGTTCGCCATGTCGGGAAGGTAGAGATCTTCGTAGTTGAGCTCGTAGGCGACGCCGTCGAACTCGACCGCCGCCACTGCCAGCTCGATCTCACGTTTGGCCCGGGCGCGCGCTGTGGGGCTGCCCGCCCGCACCATGCCTCGAACCACCCAGTCGTCGTGATCGGGACGCCGATGCGGTCGGCCGATCATGGCAAGCACAACGTCTTCCGGCGCTCCTCCATCGTCCCGACTAGCAGATGACGCGGCCCGCGCGTACGCCGCGGCGGCCTGTTCGAGGTCACCTTCTCCCCGCACGGTGAGCGTGACCCGGTCGAGGCCGGGCAGCGCGATCCCTTCAGTGCTGCCGATCTGTCCCACCTCTAACGGCGCCGAGTGGTACGCGAAGATCGCCTCTGGCGCGGGGTCGCTCAGCACACCCTCGTCGATCATCGCCCGAGCGCCACGGATGTTCTCCTCCGCAGGCTGAAAGATGAACTTCACCGTCCCCGCGAGCTGGTCCCTGACCTCACTCAGCGACTCGGCTAGGGCAAGTCCTACCGTGGTGTGGATGTCGTGACCGCAAATGTGACGCACGCCGGGGGTCTCCGATCTGAAGGGGACGGGGTCGGGCGCGTTGGAAAACACTGCATCCATGTCCGCTCTAAACGCGACCACTGGACCCGGCTTGGCACCTCGCAAGATGCCCACGACACCGTGCCCACCGACGCTACTTTGGACTTCCAGGCCGAGCGTGCGCAGCCGCTCCGCCACCACCTCGGCCGTCCGCGCTTCTTGCCCCGAGACTTCGGGATGCCGGTGAATATCACGCCGAATCTCGATGAGTTCGGTGCGCTGGGCTTCGAGACGGCGATCGATGCGTTCGATGAGAGCCTGCGTTTGCGCGGAACCCGGAGCAGCCTCCACGGCAATGAGCGACGAAGTGACAAACGCGAGTCTGACAGCCGAGGATGTTCTCATCGATCTCTTCCCGTGGGTGCTCTGATGGCCGGCGTGCGGGTAACCGTCATACGATCGGGCAGGTCGGTTGGTTTCGGGGCAACGGAAAGAGACGGTCGATGACGCGGTGACACTGGTCTCGTTGTGCGTCGTCTATGTCGTCGTTGTCGCCTAGTCTTCAGAGTCGTCTGCGTCGTCAGTACCTCTGATCCAACCCGATCCCTACCGCCGAATGCTCGGCCGCGATGTCTCGAGAATGATCCGAGGACCAGGACGGCGGCCTTGATTCGCGGCAGTCGCGCGGCGCACTTCGGCATCCCACGCCTCGAGCGCCGCTTGATTGGCCGCCACGTTTTGGGGAAGGGGTTTGCCGGGTCGCTTCTCGAAGAAGCCGATGATGCCCGCCGCGCTGAAGGCCACCGCGAGGGCCACACGCGGACCGTCGCGATCGGTGAACGCGGGCATCACGAACCACGACAGGGTAGCCGCACCCAAGCCCAATCCCAGCCGCACCAACGCAGGCTTCACGGGGCTTCGCTCTGGGAGCAGCGTCGGTTGTGGGGGCAGCGTCTGCGTGCCGACGCTCGAGCGCTCGAGACGAACCGGGACATCGAGGATGCGCCGGACTCTCCCGTCTCCGCTCAATGATGCAAAGCTCCAGACGTAGAGCCCACTCGCAAGCGTCGCATCTCGCGCACCCGCCCCGTCCCACGTGACCGAGAGACTGTCTGTCACCCGCCTGTCGTGCAGCGTTCGGACGACCTCCCCGTTGGACCGTTCGATCCGAACCCGGACGACGTGCGGTCCGCTGGGAATGACGCGCGCAGTGAGCCCGCCGCGTCCCGGCTCGAATCTCGCCCGTCGTGGGACGTCTACCGACACGGCCGGTGTTGCATATCGCACGGCGTCGTAGGCCCGCGTGACGTCCGGCGGGAACACGAGCGGGTCGAGCCGGTATCGCGGCTCGCGCAACACGATCCGGCGGAACGCCGCGCGCGACGAGTCCTGTCGGTTGCGGTAGAATTCCGCCGCGCCCAGATAGGCTTCGGTCGAGAGCACTTCGGTATCGGGAAGATCTCGTGAGGCAAGCGCCAGTCGGAGGAGTCGCGCGGCGGCCTCCATCTCGAGCGCTCGATACGCCGTGAGCCCCTGATCTCGGAGCTCGGGACCCGTCTGCGCGGGCGCGGGCGCCACCCAGGTGGCCACGAAGAGGACCACGAGGAGCCCGCGTCGGCTCACGGCTCGGGCCGCAACACGATATCGGTGAGCCGGAGTTCCTGTCCCGGAGTCAACTCGACGCGTCGCTCGAATGTTACGTACCCCTCCCGTTCGACTCGCACGACGTGTGGACCGGCCCCAAGGGGGAGATTGAGCGCGGGCGTGTTTCCAGCATAACTCCCGTCAATATACAACTCGCCCCACGGGTCGGCGCTAATCCACACATGCCCGACTTCCGCGGCAGCAGACGCTCGCTCGCCACCAAAGAGACCGAGGCTGCCGACCGGGGTAAACGATAGCACAGCCCACGTGGCCAGAGCGCCAGCCGCTGCGCTCACCGCCAGTGGCAGGTACCGCCGGCTGCCACGCTGGCGCGAACGGACCGGAACACGCTCGGTGATGGCCTCGCTCACTTCTGTCGACACGCGCGGTTCTGGCGCCCGAGGCGGACGCCGACCCCCGATCGCCGACAGGAAATCGACCACCGAATCAAACCGCTCCTCTGGCTCCTTGCTCATCGCGCGCACGACACCTTCGACCAGAGGCTCAGGCAGATCGGAGAGGAACTCGGAGAGGAGGGGCGGCGGCGTCGTGCAGTGCATCTGGATGATGTCGGCTACCGTCTCCGCTTCGAACGGATGCCTACCCGTGAGCAACTCGAACACCACCACCGCGAGCGAATACTGATCCGATCGACCGTCAAGTGATCGGCCGAAGAGTTGCTCGGGGGACATGTATGCCGGCGTGCCGATCGTGCCCCCGGTTTGGGTGAGTTTGGCATCGGGGACTTTGGCCACACCAAAATCGCACACGTACGCCCAATTGCTCTCGTCCAGCATGATGTTCGCGGGCTTCATGTCACGGTGGACCACGCCCCGCCGATGGGCGTAGTCGAGCGCGCTCGCTGTCTGCTCGGCAAGACTCAGCACGCTCAACCGGCTCAGCCGACCAACCTCGCGCAGGGTCTCCGACAACGAGCTGCCGTTGATGTACTTCATGGTGTACCACAGGAACCCCGGCGCCTCGCCGAACCGGTGAATCGCAGCGATGTGCGGGTGCTCTAACGAAGCGGCAATCTGCGCTTCATGGCGGAATCGATCCGACGCCGACTTCTCCAGCGCCAGCGAGAGCGGGAAGATCTTGAGCGCTACCGGACGCTTGAGGGTAAGCTCCTCAGCAAGAAATACCACGGACATGCCCCCGCGTCCGAGCAACCGGTCGATCTGGTACTCGTCCCCGAGCGCTGCCCGGACGGCAGCTTCGATCTCTTCAATCGCGGTCTGGCTGGACTGTGAATCGGTCATGCTGGGTCAGCACACCCCGTGGGAGATGGGATAGACAAAACTAATGGTTTGGCTTTCAGCTATCAGCCGTCAGCTGTGGGTCAGACGGTCCAGGACGGTCAAAGACGGTCCGGGACGGATGGAGACGGGACGATAGGTCGTCTGAGTCGTCTCCATCGTCCTCAGCTCCCTCCCCCCTCCCCTTCTCCCCCCTCCGCAGGCCATGTTTCGCCCAGGAGGTACGTCATGCCACACCGTCTTACCCTACTCGCGCTCCTCGTGCTCCTCGCTCTCCCGGCTTGCGGAGGCACACGTGCCCCGGCGCCACCGTCACCCGATGCCGCCGTGCTCCTGCGCCTGGCGCCGCCAGTCGGCCAAGTTTCACGGTACCAGGGAATCATCGAGACCACCATGGAAATGCCCGATATGCCCATGATGGCCTCACCCACCACCGTGCGGCAAACGGTGCACTCGACCCAGACCGTGCTCGCCGCCGATGGTGACACACGCCATCTCACCGTCATCATCGATTCGGTCGCAATCGACGCCCCCGGGGTGTTCGGCATGATGGGTCAGTCGGCGCTGATGATGGAGGGACTCACCCAACGCATTGCGATGACGACCCGCGGCGAAATCGTGAGCAGCGAAATCGAGGATTCGACACTGACTACGGAGCTGCGGCAGGCTATGGGAACCGTCCAGGACGTGGTGAGCGGGCTATCGCTCGAGTTGCCGGCGGAGCCGGTGTCGTGGGGAGCGACTTGGAGGGTACCCGTCGAAAAGAGCGTTCCGCTCGGCAACATCGGCAGCATGAATCAGTCGATGGAGTTCACCTACCGGTTCGAGCGGCTCGAGCTTCGCGATGGTGCGAGACACGCGATGCTCGCGTTCTCCGGACCAATCCGCCAGACGATGCGCTCCGACTCGACCGCGTCCATGCAGTTGGAGATGGAGCTCGAAGGGGAATTCACGGGACAGATGGATCTGAACATCGACGCAGGTCGCGTGGAAGCAATGCAGGCGACCATGGGATTCGACGGCTTCATGACCGCGATGGAACAGGACATCACGATGGTGATGACGATGAAGATGGAGCAGGCGCTGGTTCCCTGACAGGTGGGCCGTTAGCCGTCAGCCTTCAGCTATCAGCTACTGCCGCCCAGCCGCTGTCGCGGCGGCGATGAACGACAAGGGCGATGGAAGACGATGAGAAGGCGATGATCACTGCCGCGTTGCCGCCCTGGCGGTGCTCCTCTGCCCCCTCTGCCCCTCCTGCCCCTCCTGCCCTCCCTGCGCCTCTGTCTTCTCCTGCCGCCGCTCCATCTAGGGCAGACTCAACGACGCTCTCCCGCGAAGGCCAAGCACGAGGGCGTTCTCGATCGCGGGGTCCATCCCAGGATTCACGACCCATTGAACGTTCGGCTTCGGCCGTCATTGATCTCAACGGTCCCTCTTCCGGCACCGCGGACGCTCTGAGGCGGGCATGATGAGCTCCAGCATCTTCGACCGTCGTTGACCGTTCTGGACTTTCTTGGGCCGTCCTTGATCTCAACCGCCCCTCTTCCGGCCCTGCGGCCGGTCGATTAGCTTGTTTCAGCGTTCGGTGCACCAGGTGAGTGCACCGCTAGGGACCAGCACTGTAAGGGGATCTGGCACTTGCGCGGATCCCCTTTTTGCTCGTATCCCCGCCTGCGGATCCCCCTGGGGCTCACCGTCGGCAGCGCGACGCGGACGCACCTTCCGCGCAGAACGGATGCACGATCGGCTGGTACGGTACACCCGGACTCCGACGTACATCACCACGGCACAGGAGTACGGCAATGCGTGTAAGCGGCACAGTCAAGTGGTTCAACGAGCGCAAGGGCTTTGGATTCCTCACCCGTGACGACGGGGAAAAAGACTGTTTCGTGCACCACAGCGCGATTCAGGGCTCGGGCTTCAAGACCCTGCGTGAGGGCGAGCGTGTGGAGTTCGACGTCGTGGAGGGCCAGAAAGGCCCGGCGGCCGAGAACGTCACGAAGGCGGGCGAGTAAGCTGCGCTCTCTGACGAACGACGGGGCCACCCTGAGAGCGCCACGGGTGGCCCCGTCGCTCATTCCATCCATCCGAACGGAGCCCGCATGACGGAAGTGATTCTGAACGATAATGACCGGGTGGAATGGGCGATCAAGCACTTTCGCCGGCAGGTCCAGCGCTCCGGCATCTTGCGGGATCTGAGGAAGAAGCGCTTTTACGTGAAGCCGAGTAAGGCGAAGCGGATCAAAGCGGCAGCCGCGCTGCGGCGGAAGCACCGGTCGAAACGACGATTCAGCTAACATGAGCGACGCCGGTCGGGGGGCGATCCAACGAGGGCACCCGACAGGGAAGAGGGAGAACACAACACACCGAGCGAGCACCTGTGCCTCGACGAGAGAGACCCGGAGCCGCTCGGACGCCACATTAAGAGGAGGACCTGTGCGTCCAAAGCGCGTCGGGATTATCGACCTGGTCACGAAGGGACCGACGAGGACACTGTGGGGCCGCGTGATGAACGCCAATATGGCGAGCATCATGCCGCAAATACTGGGTGTCTGGTGTGAAGAGGACGGGCACGACGTCAGCTTCGTGTGCTACACGGGATTCGAAGACCTGGTCGACGAACTGCCTCAAGACGTGGACGTCGTGTTCATCGGCGCGTTCACACAGGCCGCACAGCTCGCTTACGCCGTGAGCAACCTGTTTCGCTCGCGTGGTGCCGTGACCGTCCTCGGAGGACCACACGCGCGCTGTTATCCCGAGGACTCTCGGAAGTATTTCGACTACGTGCTCGGCTTCACCGATCGGGAGCAGGTCCGTGAGGTCCTACGGGACCCGGCCCCCCACCGACCGATGGGCCTGCATCTCGAGTCCTCGCAACAGCCGACGTCGCTCCCAGGGGTGCGCCAGCGCTGGAGCTACGTCGAGCGTACGCTCGCCAAGGCTCCCCTCATCAAGATCGTCCCGATGCTCGGCAGTCTCGGCTGCCCCTACACGTGCAGCTTCTGCATTGACTCGGAAGTTCCCTATCAACCCCTGGACTTCGACGTCCTGAAGGACGACCTCCGGTTTCTGCAACAACGCTTTCGTCGTCCGCGGGTTGCCTGGCACGATCCCAACTTCGGCGTCCGCTTCAATGATTACATGGAGGCCATCGAAGAGGCCGTGCCGCCGGGAGCCATCGACTTCATCGCGGAGAGCAGTCTTTCCCTGCTCTCTGTACGGCACCTCTCGCGGCTCAAGCGGAACGGGTTCAAGGCAATCCTCCCGGGGATCGAGTCGTGGTTCGACCTGGGGAACAAGTCGAAGACCGGCAACACCGAGGGCCTCCCGAAGGTCATGCGCGTCGCCGAACACGTGCGAAAGATCCAGGAACACATCCCGTACGTGCAGACCAACTTCGTGCTGGGACTCGACAGCGATGTGGGCACTGAGCCGTTCGACCTGACCAAGCGGTTCCTCGACATGGTGCCGGCGGCGTTCCCGGCGTTTTCGCTCCTGTCGGCCTTCGGACGCGCTGCGCCGCTCAACCTGCAGTATCAGCGCGAGAACCGGGTGCTGCCGTTCCCGTTCCATTTCCTGAACAACAATCACGCCATGAACGTAAAGCCGGCCAACTATGACTGGCCCGAGTTCTACGACAACGTCATTGGCCTCAGCAAGCACACGTTCTCGTGGCGAGCCATCTATGCCCGATTCCGGGCGATCAAACCGACGATCCCACGGTTGATGAACGTCGTTCGTGCCGTGTCGTCCGAGGGCTTCGGCCGCATCCGGTTCTACAAGCAGGTGCGCGACCTGCTCGAGCACGATCGGAAGTTCCGCGACTACTTCGAGGGTGAGAGCACGACCCTCCCCACGTTCTTCCTGGAGCGCGTACGGCACGACCTGGGGCCGCTGTGGTCTTGGTTGCCGAAAGGCGCGCTGTACCACGATCCCAACGCCTACCTCGCGGCGAGCGCCGTCGAGGCGCCGGTCGTCCAACTCACCCGGGCCACGGCATAGCGGCGGACTCCTTCTCCGCGGGCTCTCGCACAAAGAGAGCCCCGGGCGTCAAAGAGACGCGCGGGACTCTTGCAGTATCGCGCGAGGCTACCGCGAGCACCCAGACATCAGCGCGGCCCGACAGGCATCTGCGGCGCGTTGGACCTCCCCGCTCCATACCAACGACGTCCCCACAATGACCCATCGGCGCTTCCCCTTCCTCATTGCTGTCACCTTACTGCTCACCGCCTGCACGGCACGGGACCCCAAGTGCGATGTAGAGCCGCTCGCGTACCCGATTGTTGATTTCGAGGGGCTCACCCCTGGTGAGTCGGTGGACTTCACGGCCCGACTCGTCAAACGGAGCTTCACGGACAACGAAGAGCTGGAAGAAGACCTCGTCTTCGACGTCGACGGCCAATCTCGTCAGCTGACCTGGACGCTTCCCCGGAGGCTTTCCATCGATCTCAATGAGGGACAGCAAGTCGAGGTGTTCATCCGGAAGACAATGGGGTTCGAGGGCTCCGCAACCGGCATCCGGATCCGGGACGAAGACGGAGTCGTTCTGCTCGTGGACGACGGTGTCTACGGGAACGCGCTGCGCCCGAACGAAATGGAGCCGTTCAGCTTCTCGCAGGAGGATGCCGGGTGCCGCAATCGCACGAACCAGCCCGGGCAACTCAACAACTTCTTCCTCGTCGCGGAAGAAGGGGGTGCACGGGTAGAGCTGATGCACGGAAGCCAAGGCAATCTCGAGGTGGGCGGGCGCACGTACTCCGTCCTGGCCGTCAAGAGCACGGCTCGGGTCGATGACGTCCAATGGACCGACGCGCCGTACAGCCACCAAGCGTTCGTGATCGCCCGGAACCAACACGACTCCCGCGCGGGACGCGATGCAGGTCAGGACCCCGACTGGGAACTCGCCTGGGCCGATGAGTTCGGCGGCAGCGTCATCGACCAGCAGAGCTGGACGCCGGTGGTCATGCCAGATCCCCACAACGAAGAGCTGCAGTATTACACCGACCGAGTGGACGCCGCGCCCGGCGCCAATGCCTGGTTGGAAGACGGTGCGCTGGTCATCGAGGCGCGACGCGAGGACTTCGAGCATCGGCGGTACACCTCGGCGCGGCTCAACACGAAGGGCAAACGGGAATTTCGTTACGGTCGCTTCGAAGCGCGAATTCGGCAGCCGGGAGAAGTGGGGATGTGGCCCGCGTTCTGGTTGCTTGGCGGCAACATCGATGAAGTCGGTTGGCCGCGCTGCGGCGAGATCGACATCCTGGAGGGCAAGGGACGACTCTCGGATTGGACCTCCGGCGCCATTCACCGCGGTCCCGATGGGGCCAGCAACCGAATCACAGCGGCGGAATTTCGACTCGATTCCGGCAGCTTCCACGACGAGTGGCACGTATTCGCTGTGGAGTGGGAGCCCGAGCGCATTCGCTGGTATGTCGACGGGGTCGAGTTTCACACCACAGTGAAGACGCCCGGCGAAGACCCTGCCTACTGGCCATTCGACGAGGGCCACGCGTTCTACATCATCTTGAATCTGGCGGTGGGTGGCTGGTTCGATAACCCGCACTTGCCGCCGGACGACTTGTCACCGCAACACCTCTACGTAGACTACGTGCGCGTGTATCGCCGCACTGCCTCACAAGTGCCTTGAGGAGAGCAAGACTTCCGGCCCGGCACAGAACCCGCTAGTCCCGCACCCAGATCAAGAAGGATCCCGCCGGGACCGGGATTTCGTGCACTCCGCCCGATAGCACTGCGAATTCGCCACCAACCCCAACGACATGATCCACCCGCTCGCGATCGCCGACCTGTCGCCAGTCGCCGTTGGAGAGTTCGAACCGGAATGACCCCTGTGCGGTGCCGCTGTTCGCCAGTACGAGCACGCGCTCACCGACAACATAGCCGAGCAAATGACCGTTATCGGGCGTGATCCACCGGTGCTGCTCGGCCGGTACGTGAGCCACGCGGAACACACTGCCGTACTCCGACAGCCGAAGTGCGATGAGACCACGCCAGTAGTCACGCATCGCCGCGTGATCGGATCCAGGAGCGAGATTGTTCCACACGAACTGGTTGGGTGCGCGTAGGTTGTACGTGTCGTCGCGTCCCTTGAAGTGGATCGGCCCGCTGGCGGTCTCGCGCACGAACTCCTCCAACGGCGCCAGGCCTTTTGAACGCAACATCTCGGTGCCGCCGTGGATCACGATTGGCCCCGCCGACGTGAAGAGGAGCCCCGCGGCGATCCGCATCGCTCCCAGATCCACACCGTCCAATCCGTTGTGGTTCTCGAGCGCGTACCGGTCTGCCAGTGCCCAGTTGTCGTGAATGTCCAAGTAGGAGATCCCGTTCGTGGAAAGCGGCTCTTCCACATACGCATTGGCGAGTGCCACCATCGTGGCCTTGCGCACCTTCGCGTCCCCACCCGCCCAGCCACGATCGTTCACGTCGAACGGACTGCCCTTGAAGGCGTTGCGGGCGTCGTCCTGGAAGAACGTGATCGGCGCGTCGGCCTTGTACCATGCCCAATCGGGGTTCGCCCTCACGTCCGGATCACTCGGTGCGATCCACGCCTCACCATAGATGATCAGGTCTTGGGGAAGCTCCCGCTTCACGTGGCGTAACGTCTGCTCGTCTACTTGACCCGCGAGGTCGATCCGAAAGCCGTCCACGCCCAGCTCGTCGACCCAGTGCCGCATCTGGTCCAGGATCCAGCGCTGCACCATCGGTCGGTCTTCCGACTTGACCTCGTTGCCGAACGGACCGATGTGCTGTACATCGTCATCGGTGCGGAAGTAGTGCGGCATGTCCAACACGTTGAAATTGAACAGCAGGTGCCTGCCGTCCATGTTCTCGCCGGTGTGGTTGGGAACGAAGTCGATGATGACCGAGATTCCCTTGTCATGAAACGCGCGCACCAACTCCTTGAACTGCTCGCGTTCCGACCCGGGCAGCGCGTCGCGTGATCGGTAGCGGCTTTCCACCGCAAAGGCGTGAGTCGTGCGGTAGCCCCACTGATAGTTCTCCCTGTCGATCCCCATGGCATGCGCAAACGAGTCGTTCGCGAACGCGTCCTGCCACTCCGCATCCGGGTAGTGCAGATACTCCTGCATGGGCATCAAGTGCACGACGTTGATGCCCAGGTCCACCAAATAGTCGAATCCAATGGGCTCGCCGTGCGCGTTGACCAGCCCCGAGCGGGCCATGGCGGGGATCGTCCCGGTTTCGGTCGTCGTGACCGGCAACAGATCGGTGAAGTCCTGGATATGTACCTCGTAGGCGACCACGTCTTCCATTGGCGGCCGACCACCCCGCACGGGCGGTGGTGGTGGACTGTCGCGCCACACGCGCGACTTGCCGTACGAGTCATCGCTCACCAGCGCGTACGGATCCGAGATGTGCACGGGGTGGCTCTTGTAAAAGTAGTTGCCGGGATCGCTGGGGCCGTGCACGGTGAAATCGTACCAGATGCCATGCTGGTCGCCGGCGACCGAGATTCCCCATACCCCGCCTGCGTCCTGCACCATGTCGATAACGCGCATGGCCCCATCGGGATCGTCGGTTGGCTCCCGATACAGGTACAGCCGCACGGCATCAGCGCGTGGCGAGAATATGCGGAACGTCGTCCTGGTACCATCGGGAGCCACCATCGCGCCCAGTGGTTTCGTCGAATACAGATTACGAAAGATGGGGTCGCGCCGCACGAGAGTCGAAACGCCGAGATCCGGGATCTCGAGATAGTGGACACGCATGGGATCCAGCGGGGTGCCCGGAATCACCAGCGATTCGGTGGCCGTGTTCGGCAGCACCTTGGCAATCGGCAGCGTGCGACCTAGAGCATCCGTCAGGCGATAGCTTGTCACCTCCGACGGCCTGTCAGCCCCCAAAAGGCTCAACCAAATAGCGGCTGGGCCGTATATCTCTGCGCGGAACCGGACAGCGGACGCGGTGTCCTGGGCCACGGCATGGGCACCCAGCAGAAGGCTGAGGGAGAGCATGACGGCGGTACTCAAGGCCTGCGCTGAGAGACACGCGCGTATCCCTGCGCTCATCCAGGTCCTCGAACGTGTAGGTGACCCGGTAATGTACTGGAGGCGACGGCCGGAGGGACGACGAGGACGACTGTGACGACATGGACGACTGTGCGGGTCACATCAGTCGTGTGAGTCGTCTGAGTCGTCTGTGTCGTCTAAGTCGTCACCTCACATTGCCCTGATCGCCGGGGGGGGGAGAGGGGTGGCATCGGGGAACAGGGATAACCTCTGTCGGGTTTTATCGGTATGGTCCGATTCTGCCGAGACCCGGCGTTCACGAAGGGGGGCATCATGTCCGACATTGCCAAGCGCGGGTACGTCAATCCCAACGTGCTCGTCGATACCGATTGGGTGGCACAGCATCTCGACGATCCGACGGTGCGGATCATAGAGTCGAACGAAGATCCGCTGCTCTATTCGTCCGGCCACATCCCGGGCGCCGTCGAGGTGGACTGGACGCGCGACCTCAACGATCCGGTGCGGCGCGATTACCTCGAGCGCCCCGGCTTCGAAGCGCTGATGCGCCGGATCGGCGTGGCACAAAACACGATGGTCGTGTTCTACGGCGACAAGAACAACTGGTGGGCGACCTACGCGTTCTGGATCTTCCAGCTCTTCGAACATTCGAAGGCCAAGGTGATGGATGGCGGCCGGCTCAAGTGGGAGCAGGAGGACCGTCCCATGACCACCGATGTGCCGAGCCATCCCGCCACGAAGTACCAGGCACCTGAGCGGGACGACACGCGGATCCGAGCATTCCGCGAGGAAGTGCTCGCTCATATTCAAGCCAACGGCCAGCTGGTGGACGTGCGGAGCCCCGAGGAGTACTCCGGGGAGCGGCTCCACATGCCGGCCTACCCCAACGAGGGCGCACTTCGTGGCGGACACATTCCGGGTGCCGCCAACGTACCATGGGCCCGTGCCGTCAACACGGACGACGGGACGTTCAAGGCCGCCGACCAGCTCCGTGCCATCTACCAGCGGGAAGTCGGGCTCGATCAGCAAGACGAGGTCATCGCCTATTGCCGTATCGGCGAGCGGTCGAGCCACACGTGGTTTGTGCTCACCCACCTGCTCGGCTTCCCCAACGT
Organism: Gemmatimonadota bacterium; assembly: GCA_029862935.1. Next base: position 13,677 of record JAOTWK010000022.1, read on the forward strand.
CCGCAACTACGACGGCAGCTGGACCGAATGGGGAAACCTGGTGAACGTTCCCATCGAGCGATAGCGTCCCTTGCGCAGCATACGCGGCTGGGCGCACCCGTTCTCGATGCTGCACTGGGCGGAGAATGGATGACCGAACATCCGGAACGACTCACGAAGTTCCTGCGTCTGATCGGGCGGACGCAGGATCGGCAGGAGCGAATTCAGCTCTTGATCGATATTGCACGGCGGTTCCAGCCCGTGGCGCCCGCGATCGCGAGCCCGCCCTACGCCTCCCAGTTCAAGGTGCCAGCGTGCGAGTCACAGGCGTACGTGTTCCCCGAGCCCCATGACAACGGCACGCTCACGTTTCACTTTGCGGTCGAAAACCCGCAAGGTATCTCGGCGATGGCGATGGCAGTGATCTTGGGCGATGCCTTGTCAGGCGCCCCGCTCGATCAGGTTGCAGCCGTGTCGACCGACGTCGTGTACGAGATCTTCGGACGTGAGCTGTCAATGGGAAAGAGCATGGGGCTCACCGGCATGGTGAACCTGGTGACGAGCTTTGCCCGGAGCCGGTTGGAAGGGCGCATGTAGCTGTCGGCTGGCAGCGTGGCTGCGGACGGACTACGACGGTCGGAGACGGCCCAAGACGGACCGAGACGAGTCTAGTGCTCGTCAACGTCGCCGATATCGTCTCTGCTCCTCCTGCCCCTCCTGCCTAGGCTGGGCGATGGTCCGCGCCCCGCCATCCTACCGACGCCTTCCACGCTATAGCTTACAGGGCCCACAAACGGAGAACTCAACACCGTGGCGGTGACCATCGCGCTCCTTGTGGGAGCGCTGGCGCTACTGTATGTCGGCGGAGAGGCGCTCGTTCGCGGAGCGTCGACACTGGCGTCGCAGCTCGGCGTCTCCGCTCTGGCCATTGGGCTCACCGTGGTCGCATTCGGAACGAGCACCCCAGAGTTGGCGGTGTCGGTCGACGCGGCGCTCGCAGGAGCAATCGACATCTCCGTCGGCAACGTCGTCGGCTCCAACATTGCGAACGTCACGCTCATCCTCGGTCTGGCAGCCCTCATTCGCCCGGCGGTCGTCCAGGCCAAGGTCGTCCTCCTCGACACACCCCTCATGATCCTCGCGTCTGTTGCCCTCGTCGGTGTACTCGCGAACGGCGTAGCCTCACGGTTAGAGGGCGCCTTGCTCGTACTCGGATTGGCGATCTACGTCGTGTTCACCTTCTGGGAAGGACGGCGAGAGTCAGGTCGGATTCGTGATGAATTTTCCGCGGCAGTTCCAAAGTCTCCCACCAGGGCGATATGGAGTGTGATCTTCGTGCTCGTCGGGTTGGGATTGCTCGCAGGTGGCGGTCACCTCCTGGTCACCGTGGCCGTCTCGCTCGCAACCTCCCTAGGTGTCAGCCAGGCGACAATCGGCCTCACCATCGTTGCGGTGGGTACCAGCCTCCCAGAACTCGCGACGTCTGTCATCGCCTCCGCGCGTGGTCAGGGCGACATTGCCGTCGGCAACGTCGTCGGAAGTAACATGTTCAACATCCTCGGCATTCTGGGTACCACCGCGGTCATTCATCCACTGAGATTGGGAGGCATCAGCGTGATCGATCTCGGTACGATGGTGGCGGCCTCAGGCGCTCTCATGATTCTGCTGTACGCCCGTCATCGGCTCGGTCGTGTGGCCGGATCCCTCCTCCTCGCAAGCTTCGTCGCCTATGTAGGCTGGCTGATCGCCGCCTGAGCTTGGTCGACCTCGGTCGAGCCTCCACTGCGTTCACTCAACGACCGACATGCGTCGGGAGATAGCGGCTGGAGCGGTACAGCGCGTAGTCCACACCCGCCAACAGGACCAACGCCCCGGCCGCCCACATCAGCAGGTCGGCACTCAGGGGAATGAGAATCAGCGAGGTCACGAACTCCACGAGAATGAGGAAGATCAGTAGCCAGGCGATGTGGTGGCGAGTCATCCAACCGCACAACATAGCGCCGACCGGCGCGCCCACCACCACGATGGGCACGGCTGCCAGCCACCATGCCTGGATCTGAGGTGTGAAGTCGTCGAGCACGAACAGATGCAGGCCGAAACCGACCAACGAGTTTCCCGCCATCAGGATCACCGACGTTGGCGTGGCCACTTTTTCGCTCACCCTGAAGAGCAAGACCAGCAGCGCAAACGTGACGATGTCGATACCATTGCCCACCAAGCCACTCATGATGCCGCCAAGAAGACCGGCCAGTGCGAGCAGCATCACTTCCCGCCCGCCGAACAGGGATAGGTCGCTGTGGGTAGCGCGATCAACGCGATTCAGCAACCACAGGGTAACGGCGAAGCTGGCCAACATGAGGGTGAAGCTGATGCGGACCACCACCGGCGACACGAGCGGCGACAGCCAGAAACTGCTGAGCGCGATACCGGGGATACCGGCGAGACTGGCACACAGTATCGCTCGCCAGCTCACCCGGATACGCATGAACAGGATCAGCAGCGACGCGGCCGTCATGCCGACGCTCTGGATAGCCAGGGAGAAGATCCGCGCATCGGAGGGCGCGATCGCGAGCACCTTGGTGAAGATCGGGAATGCCACCGCCCCACCACCTTCGCTGGTGGCACCCGCAATGAGCGAGCCGAACGCCATTGTGAGGCTGACGGGCCAATGCGTCTCTAGAGCCTGCACCGCCCGCTGACCGCCCCACAGAAACCACGCCGTCCACACCAGGAGCGTCATGACGGCGTGAAAGTAGGGCGTGGACCGAGGCGCTCGCCTCCTGACGCCTCTTGAGAGACGGGTGTCGATCATCGGCGCCGACTTTGCGAGTCGAAGATACCGGCGACGGCGTCGACCATGCGGCGTTGGACACCGGGTTGCCCCACGAGTCGTTGATTCAACTCGATCTCGATCCCGATGTAGCGGCCGGCTGGAAGTTGTCGTCGACACCACGTGGTGAACCCGTCGCTGGTACCGCGGTACGGGTAGTTCCTTCGCACCGAGAAGCCGCGTGCTTCGAGAAGGCTCTCGAGCTCGTTGGCCAGCTGACGTTCCCGTGTTCGGCCAGGATCGTATAGCAGCCCGACATCCACGCGACGTACCATGCCGTGCAGTATGGGCGTGAAACTGTGGATGCTCAGGTGAACGCAGCCGCCGGCACCTCGGGTGGCGCGTTCGATGACGCGGAGTGCCTCAGTTCGCCAGGGCGCGTGATAGGTCGCGATCCGGCGCGCACGCTCCGCCGAGGTGAGCGCCGCGTTGCCCGGCACCCGAGTGCCGAAGGCCACCTTTGGCACGACACGCGGATGATGCGGACTCCGATTGAGATCGGCGACGAGCCGAGAGTATGTGCCTACGACCGCCGGGCACTCCAGTTGTGCCGCAAGCGCGCGTGCGAGCCGCGCCGCGCCCTTGTCCCACGCGATGTGCGACTTCCGCTGGATGGCACTCAGGCCGAGCGATCCCACACTCCGCGGGAACCGCCGGCTAGCATGCTCGCAGGTGAGAACGAGCCCTCGTCGACTCACCCGTCCCACGGCCGGTTGACGCGCAGGCAGGCGGCGAGCTCCTCGTATACCTCACGGATGGCGGCCTGCTGCTTCGGTCCGCTCCTGTCCGCGTGGCGCCGCACTCGCGACACGATACGCTCCGAAAGGTTGCCGCGGGCGATGCGGTCGGTCACCAGCGAAAGGTAGGCGCGCTCTGCCACGGGAACGCGTGATTGGATCTGATCCGCCAGCAGCTCCAGTACGTCTCGGGCCGTGCGCGACCGCGTGCGGCGTCCCCTCAAGTGAGGCGCCTCGACGGTCGCGGCCCGTCCGCGTTGAATCACCGCCGTGAAGTCGCTGACGAGCACGTGGTGGTCTGGCAGCGCCATGCTCCCGTCCTCGAGTTGCGCCACCATCCATCGGAGCGCCGCCCGGATGAAGACCGCGACCGCGACGTCCGCCTTGACGCACTCTTGCATGTCGAGCACGCGGATCTCGATAGCGCGGCGCATGAAGCGCATGATCGCGCCACGGGAATTTACCCATTCGTGCTGCAGGATGTCCCCGCCAGGGACGTCGTCCAGGGCACGGTAAATGGGCTGGAGAATTCGGCGCCGGTAGTCGCGGTACGACCCGACGAGCTCCGGCACGACGGCGCCTGCGATCAGCGGAATGCGACGCTGATTGTCACGGTAGAAGGCCAGCCGATTGTCGACATGCGGCCCAATGCGCCCTTCGTAGACCGGGGAGCTGGCTGAGAGCGCCGGCAGGTACGGGATCAAACAGGCGATCGCATTGTGGAGTCGCATCGTCTGCTCTTCCGTACCGAACGGGAGGTTGACGTGACTCGCCTGCACGTTGAGCCAGCCGTGTCCGCGTATTCCAAATATGCGGTCGTACGTGCCGTAGATGCGGCGTCCGGCACGGCGCCATAACTGGGTCTCTTCTGGACGCATGAACGGGTGCATGCCCGTTGGGAGAAGGCGGGCACCGAACTGTGAGTCCAGCAGCGTCGCGAACCGGTCGAGCCCGTTGACGAGCTGCCGCTCGATCCGGTCGAGGCTTCGCTGCGGCCGGATCGTTTTGATCTCGAACACGTGCGCGGCCAGTTCGTTCGAGAACCCCACGTTGGCGGATTCGATATCGGAGGTCGGCCGTCCGCCATGTCGGTGAAAGGCCGCCTCGACGAGGCACTGTGGGGTGAGATCCGCGTCGACCACTGGATATTCGAGCTCGAGGCCGACGACCTCGAACAGCCGGTACGGGCGCCGCTCCGCGGTCATGACTCGGTGCGTCGGTCGCGCGGGGCGCGAATGCGGTTCAGCAGCGTGCTGATGATCGCATCGTAGATCCCGTCCCGCTCAACGGCGTCCTCGTCACCCTCCATGATATTGGGATTGTCGTTCACCTCGATCACGACCGCGCCCGCTTTGGTCTCCTTGAGGTCCACGCCGTAGAGACCCTCCCCAATGAGGGAGGCCGAGTCGAGCGCCAGGCGGGAGACGTCCGCCGGCACCTCGGAAAAGGGGACCGCTTCCACCTTGCCGTAGCGAGTCCTGCCCGTCTTCCAGCGGCCCACGATCTGCCAGTGGTCTTTGACCATGTGGTACTTCGCCGCAAAGAGCAGCGCGCCGTCGAGCACGCCGATACGCCAGTCGAACGGCGTCGGTGTGAACTCCTGCGCGATCAGGAGCGGGGAGCGCCGGAACATCTCCTTGCTCAGGCGCTCGAACTCCTCGATCGTCGTTGCCTTCTTCACTGCGTGCGAGAACGTTCCGTCGGGCACCTTGAGGATCATCGGAAAACCAAGTGCGGCCACCTCGGCCGAAGGCGTCGTGCGCGAAATGATTTCGGTGTGCGGAGTCGGGATCGCGTGCTTTTCAAACAGTTCGTGCAGGTACACTTTGTTACTGCATCGCATGATCGACCGCGGGTCGTCGATCACCGGGATATCGAGACTTTCAGCGACTCGACTGAACGTGAACGCGTAGTGGTCGATGGCCGTCACCGTGCGGATGAACAGGGCGTCGTACTCCGCAAGCCTCGAGAGATCCTCGCGCCCAATCACTTCGAACAGTGCGTTGCGCCGCTCTGCTGCCCGCTCGAACCGTTCGAGCGTCCCTTCGTCGGTCGGCGAGTAGGGGTCCTGTTCGTCGAACAGGCAGGCAATCCGGAACGGACGATCTTCCGTGGTGTCCGCCGTACGGCGGCGCAGCCGATCCTTGCCCAACTCGCTCTTCAGCAGCTCGGTCTCATCGGCGTTGAGCGTGTCCAGCGACACCGGACAGATCTGCCCGATCTGCCATTCTTCCTCGTCGGGGTCCCAGTAGAGACGGATGCGGAGCAACGGGACTGGATACACCTTGAACACCGCCGACGCGATGCGGCGGAATTCGGGCTCAGTGGTCCGGCCCAGGATGCTCGTGATCTCGCGATACGTGCGTGAGACTCGCTCGTACCGCGGTACCGCATCACCACCCGCGGCGGCCATCATCGGTTGCGGCGGCTGTTCCGCCTTCGGACCGGGATCGGGTTCCGGAACAATGAGACGTGGGATCAAACGGTGGCCGCCCCTGGCGATCCGGTACTCGATCGTTTCGAGTCCGGCCTCCTGCAGCGTCCGGAAGTAGACGAACGGGTCGGTGATTGCCTGAATCGTTTCCAGCGTCGGGATCGTGCGGTGCTTCCGCGCCTCGCCGAGCAGCGACACGTAATACCCACGACTCAAGTACTGGAACGACCGGCACAGGTTCACGATCGTCAGCCCCTCATCGACCGTCTGCCCCTCGCCAGCGAGATAATCGTCTGCCGTCACCAGTTGGACGTCGTCGAGCTTCCGCCCCGCGGGAAGATCGGTCACGACCACCACGCTGCTGCGGGGCTTGCGCGGTGCGGTCATGTGGCGCCTCGTCGCGCACCGAGCGTCAGCAGCAC